>CAVYIL010000189.1:0-3367 GCA_963768325.1 uncultured Flavobacteriaceae bacterium
AACCCAGCACATACCAATACAAAATGAAAACGGGGTTCATCTGGAAACTGCTTACGAAGTATTTTGTTTTCTAAATCATTAAGAGTTGTCTTTTTTCCAGCTAAATTAAAAGTGTTTTTATCAAAAAAACCTTTAATATCCAAAGGCGATTTTGTTGGGTAATGATCCACGATGCCTTTTATTACCGATAAATTATATCCGTTAATAAAAAAGGCTTGATACGTATCAGCATCTCCTTTGTCAATAGTAACTTTTGAAGCTATATCCAAAACCTCTTTTAAGCTTGTTGGATCCCGTTGAATCTTTTGATAATCTACCTTCCCTTGAGAAACATAAGTATCAAAGAAAATATCTGCGTTTTTAAAAAAATCATTTGTAGTTTGAGAAAATCCAAAACTTGCAAATGTAACTAGTATTAAGCCTACTATTCTATTCATATCTGTCATTTTTAACTTAAAAAACAATTGCTTTATGACCACATATCACAAAACATTAATGAGTAAGTCGAGCATCTCTTGATTTACTTACAAACAAATTACGATTTTAATAACTTTAAAGAAAATAGTAATTTCATGTTTTTTGAAAATGAACTACCCCGCTGCAAGCAGACGGGGTATCTAACTCAAAACAGCGATAATTGTTCTACTTTATGCAAAACATCATAATCTTTCTCTATTCCTTGATTTCTAACATATTTTGAGATTGTATTCTCATCACCAAACTTACTAACAGTATTTACAAAATAACCACTTGACCAAAACGCTCCTCCCCATAGTTGCTTTTTAACTTCTGGATGTCTTTGAAAAATCTCTCTTGCTGTAATACTTTTTATCATTTTAACTAATGAAGTCGGACTCTTTGTAGGTACTGACTGTAATAAGAAATGAACATGATCTTTGTCTGTTCCAATCTCTAAAAAATAAACCTCATAACGTTTTGATATATCCAAACAAACTGAAACTAATGTCTTATCTACAGTTTTATCAAAAACGATTCGCCTATATTTTGCGGGACAAACAAAACTGAAACATTATGAGATTTGTGCAAATAGATACTCTCTGACATAAACAAATATAAATATTACGATGCAAGCATCGGGGAATTAAACCCTAAGAGATTAAAAATGGTTTTCAAAATATATTATTTCTTAAAAAAATGTAACTTGCTCCTACGGGAAATAAACTAGTACTTTAGACTTTATAATGTAACCAATTTACTTCGTTTTGACAGGTTTTGTGTTATTAATTGTTTTTTTGACATTTCTATTTTATATTTAATTAGATTAGTAGTTAGTATTTTGAAAAAAGATGTAGGATAATTACGTTTTTTACCATCATAACATAAACTTAAAATTGTAATTATAAAAGTTGAAACAACTACGTTTTGAACTTTTTAAATAGAACAAGGAATGGATAAAAAGGCAAGTTTCATGGTAGGTTTTTTAATTGGTTTTATTTCCTTAGTTACAATAGCTTTAATGTTATTTTTAATCTTTGGAAAATCATCTATAAAATAGATCATGAATAAAATTTTTTTTTGGAAAGGATTCATATCAGGAGCCATAATTTTTATACTCTTATCAATATTTTTATATAATAAGTTTTTAGTACCGTCTAATCTGTCACTTACCACTATAGAAACTAAAGATTTAAAAGAAAACAAAGTAGAACTAATTAAATTCAGAGGAAAACCTATAGTTATTAATTATTGGGCAACTTGGTGCGCTCCATGTGTTAAAGAATTTCCTCATTTTGAGAAAATAAAACAACAATTTGGAGAGGACATTCATTTTATAATGATCTCTGATGAGTCCATACAAAAAATAAAATTATTTTCGGACTCTAACCCCTACACTTTCAATTACCTTAAAAGTACCAAAAAGTTATCTGAATACGGTATACATCTTAGACCAACGACTTTTTTTTATGATTCCAAAGGTAATTTAATAATAAAGCATGTAAATAGCTTAAACTCAAAACAATTAAAAACATTGATTACAAATATTATGGAATAATAAATATTATTTATAAATATCAGAAGTGCTTTTTATTAATTGAATTTTATACTGTACAGTGATTAAAAGAATCTAGGAGATAATAATCTACGCATAGGTTTGATTAATTCATATCGCAAGAAAAACTCAAATGACCCGCTATTAAACTCCTGAATTTTAGTAGTTTCTCTATCATATGCAAATCCAATCATTAACTGTTTATGTATTTGGAAACCTACTAATCCGCTAAACGCAGCACTCCATCGATAGGCTGCTCCTAATGTTAGTTTGTTATACAATAAAAAATTAGCGGATATATCAACTTGTAACGGCGAACCTTCAACTACTTTTAATAATCCAGCAGGTTTAAATTTAGTGTTTTGATTTATATCAAACACATATCCACTTATTAAATAATAATTAATACGTTCTTTTGCTGTTGAAAAAGATTGTGTATTAGCAGAAGCTTCATCAAAATGTTTTGTTTGTAAAATATTAGGTACACTTAACCCTAGATAATATTTCTGAGTATAATAATATAGACCCAATCCTACCTGAGGCGAAAATTTATTGTCTATACTGAATTCTGCAACTGGATCAGAAGGATTAAATGCTCCTTTATTTAATCGATTACTGTCTATATCCAATAAATGCGCTCCGCCTTTTAATCCTAACGCTAACTCCCCTTGTTCTGATATATTGAAGGTATAACTAAAAAAAGCATCAAAGTAGGTTTCTTTAGTAATAAAAATTTGATCATTTGTTATATTAAGCCCTACCCCAATTTTTTCACCAATACGTGTATGTGCCGATCCAGTTAATGTTCTAGGAGAACCATCTAATCCTACCCATTGTGCTCGATATAGCCCCACAAAACTAAAAACTTTTCGTGATCCAGCATATCCAGGGTTAACACTTAGGGTATTATACATGTAATGAGTGTATTGTGCATCTTGTTGCCCATAAAAAGAGGCACTACAAAATCCTAATACTATTAAAACTAGAATGTTTATATAATAATTTCTCATCTGTTTATTTTTTTACTTACAATTCAAAATAAATAGTACTTGCATAAATATCTAAGAAATCTTTTTTGGATAATAAATATTTATGCCAACTAGTATGCTAAAAAACAACCTCCTTAATACTTTTATCTACCTATGAATATTAGCATAGATTATAAGTTTAAAATTATTTTCTATTTATATAAAATGGTCCTGCTTTTCGGACGCTTTTTGCATCCTTATTTTCATATATTAATACATAATAGTATGTGCCTACGGGTAACTTTTTACCTTTACTAATGGTTGCTCTTCCTTCAGATATTCCTCTAAAGAAATTTTTTCCCTGACCATAACCGTCCGTTTCGTATAC
>CAVYIL010000190.1:0-14643 GCA_963768325.1 uncultured Flavobacteriaceae bacterium
ATTATGCACAGCTCCCGGGCTATTTTTAGAAGTGTCATAATGTGCAGCTATAACAACATATTCGTCACTGCCATTAGTAGCAGGTATCTCGGCATAAATATTTATACCTTCATACGTTTGTCCTTTTTTATCTTGCACATTGTATGGATCTCGTTTAGCTTTTAGCCCTTTATCTTTTAATAAATTAAATAAATAATCAGCTGTAACTTTTCTTTCGTCTTTACTAAATCTACTCAATATTTTTTTATTACCTTTAATAGGTGAATGACCAGTTAATCTAGCCACTACTTCTTTTTGTGTATTAATTATATTTGCTTCTAATAAATCACGCTCGGATTGAGCAAATATTAATTGAGTCGAAAAAATAAATAATAGTAAAATTTCTCTATATAAATTCATTTTTTAGTTTCTTTGTATTCTATTCCTTCTAAAGTAAAAATAATAAAATAATAAATATTTTACAATTTATATCTTTTATTACTAATTAGCTAATCTAGCTAAAAACCTAGCTTTAAACACTATACACCAAAAACCATACCATTTGTTTATATTACACCAACTGATTAAGATATATATATTCTTAGCTATTAATTTTGCAAACACGGAAAATAATAATATGAAGATCAATTCTATATTACAAATACTCTTAGGTTATTGGATATTATAATCTTCAAGAATTTAATAAATTATTATGAGCTTAAAATCTACATATTTGCCACACTACTCCTGAATTAGTTATATTTTTTTTACCCTAACAGCATTCATTCCTTTTAATCCACGTTCTAACTCGAAAGTAACTTTGTCATTTTCCTGAATCTCGTCTATTAAGCCACTTACGTGTACAAAATATTTATCTTGAGTTTGATTATCTATAATAAATCCAAAGCCTTTTGACGAATCAAAGAAGGAAACTTTACCTTGTTTACCGACACTAGTATCTTCTTCATCTCTATCTTCTTTTCTAGGGATACCTATCTCAATACTTTCTACATCGATTTCAATCTTATTAGCTGGATCTGGAGGAGTATCTGTAAGGTTTCCATTTTCATCTACATAAGCTATCATGTTCTCAAAATCACCACCTTTGGAGTTAGCTTTTCTTTCTACTTTCTTTTTTTGCTTATCCTCACGTTTTTTTAATCGTTTTTTTTCTTTTTCAATTTTATTAAAAGTTTGTTGTGATTTTGCCATTCGTTTATAAATAAATATTAAGTGTAATGAATTAAAAATAATTATTGAACCCCTAGAATAATGAATAGGAATATACAATTTAAATATTGATATACCCTGTTAATACAATTAGTGGTAGGATATTTACAGATAACCTGCTGCAAATATAAGTCATAGATTTTAATTATATATGTTAGAGAAGTCGTTTTTCGCTTAAAACAAACTTTATTTCTGACATTAATTATTAAAAACATCTTATTTAATCCGTTTATCGGTTAAGTGTGGTCTCTAAACTAAAATTTTAGTCTCCTTTTTTGATATTAATTTTATGAAGAAGTAACGATTTATCTAGAGTCTATAAAAGATATTGGTTTTCTGCTGGTTTCTGGGTACTTCATTTTTTTTAGTTGTTCTATTGGGTGTAAAATAAAATCTGGTACGACTCTTAAATTTGCTCTAAAATGCTCTTTTAACTCTTTTTGTATTACAAAATCTACAGTATCTAAAATATGTATTAATAAGTTATCTGTTCCTAATTCTCCTGTAATTACTTCTATTACATATATTTCTATTCCGTCAAAACTAGTTAGAACCTCTATTACACTTTGAGGGTATAAAGTTGTCCCTTTATACTTAATCATGTGTTTTTTTCGTCCTAGCACAGAACTTAATCTATAGGTTGTTCTTCCACAACTACAAGCTCCATAATGTGCTCGTACCATATCCCCTGTTGTATATCTCAATAATGGCATTGCTTCTACACCCAAAGTGGTTATTACTAGCTCACCAACTTCTCCCTCTTGTACGTTGTTTCCTTTTTCATTTATAAGCTCTGTAATGATAAGTTCTGGATGATGATGTCCTCCGTGATGGGCTTCACATTCTGTAAACGCTGTACTCATTTCAGTAGACGCGTATGTTGAATATAAATCAATATCCCACTTTTCTTTTATTTTACTTCCTAATGTATTCAAATTAAAATCTGGATCTCTCAAGGGTTCACCTATACATATTGCCGCTTTTACAGAAGATTTTTTATAATTTATATTATGTGCTTCTGCATATGAGATTAGCTTTAATAAAAAAGAGGGTACTACTATTAGGTATGTAGATTGAAATCGTTGTATAGAATCCCATTGTAGTTCTGGGATACCTGCTCCTACCCTAACTAATGCTGCTCCTAATTTTCTAGTTCCTAAAAAATATGCTAAACCAGCCATAAACCTTCGATCCAAAGTGGTTGTTATTTGCACTACATCTGTTTTGGTTACTCCTGCTGTGGCAAAAGAAATTGCTTCATTATAAGCTAAGCGTTCTAAATCATTATCTGTTAAAGCAAACGTTACTGGTTTCCCTAATGTACCGGATGTAGTAACATAATCTACAATTTCTGATTTTGATACACACAAAAAATCTTCGTTCCACGACTGGAGGTCGTCTTTAGTTGTTATTGGTATTTTTTGCAAATCATCTATGGTCTTGATGGTAGAACTATCAATAGAGTGAGTAGTAAATAATCTCTTATAATAGGGGGAATATTTTGTTACATACTGAATTAATTCTTGCAGTTTTTTATTCTGCAAATTTTCTATTTCTGAGTATACTGATTTTTCTATACTTGGAATCATGTTTATAATTTACGATAACATTTCTGGATATATTTTTTTGTTTTTTCTATATCAGGAACTGTTGTTACTTCTTTTTTTAGAGCTTGCTGAAAAGCTATTAAGGCTTTTTTATATTTTTTATGAATGTAGTGGTATTTTCCAAAAATCAGGATTATAATTTTCAAAACGAGTTAATTCTTCTTTAGAAATTATTTTTTTATCATCTATAGCTTTTTCTATTTTTTTATCTAGTATCCTAAAAGCTTTATAGTTTAGGTAAACATCTGTATTAAGAAAAGGATCTTTAGCCATATTCAGTTCCTCTGTAGCAATAACAACTTCTTTTTCTAGGTTTTCAAACTTATCAAAAACAGTTTTTAGATCATAAGCTATAAATTCGCCCATCTGATACGGATTACTAGATACCCATACTTTTAATTCTTCGGGTTTAAAAACAATTCCATGATGCGCTAGCATCTGATTTAAAGCTTTTTCATTACCATAACCGATTAATTTGTTATTAAGTCCTTCTTTATTTCTAAGTATTTCGACAGCTATTTTAGGAGTTAATTTATTTTGTTCAGACAATAATTCTGTCATGCGTTGATGTCTATATAAAGAGTGACTTTCTTTTATTGCTTTTTGGTTTCGTTTATCGTTAGCATATGTTTCACTCTGAAAATGATTAGAGCATATTAATTGGTTGATATTTGTCACCTCATATACTCCAAATCCACTAGGAGAAACCTCTAATAATACTGCTTTTTTATCTTTGGCACTACCTATCATAATAGATTCTGAGGTAAAAACCTCTCTTTTTTTGACTATAGCTATTGCTTCGTCTATAGTAGATGCATATTGTAATATCTCTCTGGTAAGAATCGAAACGGGAGTTTTGGCTACCAAAGGAATTTTTGATTTCCCTGCATTGATTGTAACTGTTAATCCTTCTATATTCATTCCAGAAACTGCCCCCATCATCCCTGCCCAACCATACATCATAAATTTATGTCCCTTTGATGGATTCATAAAGGTTATTAATTTCTCTTTAGCAAAATCATCTCCTGCATAAAAATCAAAATTACGACCTATTAATAGTTTTCCGTCTTCTGTTTTTTCTCCCCAAGTCGCAAAGGAGGTACAGCCTACTAACATTAAGTCTTGTAATACATGACCAATATCATGCACCCCGTGGGCATATAACATTCTGATATAAGAATCAGCTAAATTATTATACGTATTAGATGCATACCTAGATACTCCATATATTTCAGTTTTGAACTCTTCTGGTACATTAAGATGCACTTTACGATTGTACCATATAATTAGTTTTGTTAATAATTTCAAATATCCTTTTGATGGAATAAGTTCTTTTATTTTTTTGATAAAAATATCTTCTTGTTTTCGTATTAATTCTCTGGCTAAATTTCCTGTAGCTATGCCTCTCTCCAAAGGCTCTCCTTCTAGATATAATTCCCATAATCCATAATTATTTTGTCGAAGGACGTTTTTATTCAGTGTATAAAACGTTTTGCTATGTTGTACTCTAGTTGTATCTATTTTTTCGATTCCCGTAATATCTGGTCTAGCGGTTAGAGATTTTTTTATTCCACATGAAGATATAATAATAAACGTAAATAAGATAACCGTTTTTACCGCTCTATTTTTCATTAGGAATTAGATGTTTCTTTTTCTTCTAAAGTCTTCTTTATTTGTTCTAATAAATATTCAATTCCCAACAATTCTCCACAAGTCAGAACTGCACTGATTGTTACCCCTAATACCCCATGCATATTTAATCCCTGTCCTGTAAGAAAAAGATTGGGGATTTTAGTCTTGGGCAATACAAACGACTTTACTGGATTATTTGCATCTTTTACGAAACCATACATGGAACCTTCATAACTACCGATATAGTCTCTATATGATAATGGTGTAGATGTGTGTACGGATTTAATCATTGGTCGAATATCTGGAAACTTTTTTTCTAATTCCTGTAAATAAGCTTCTATTTTACGTTCCTTAAAAGTTGTATAATCTTCTCCTCTATCATTTTTAATGGACACCGTATTAAAGGTGTCTGCCCAAGGTTTAGTCTCCTCAAACCTCATATAAGCAATCGAAGTCAGGTTATCAGCGAATCCTAGGTTTTTGGGATCTTCATTCATGGATATCAAATAAGCTTCGGGCCAATTTTCCTCTTTATAATGTTGTGATGTCCATACCTTATCGACAGAAATTGTATGATAATAATTATTGTTTACGTAAGGAAATGTTTTAGGTTTAAATACAATATATATACTAAAAGAGGATATTATACTCTCTGTTTCTTGTATTCTATTATAATATATATTCCTAAACCTATCTTTGCCTACGATCTGTAAGGTTAATTTAGGATCTATATTAGATATAAAATTGTCCCCAAAAAAAGTATTTCCTTTCACAGTGGATACAGAAACTATTTTTTCTTCCTCAAAGTTAAAAGAATTTACTTCTTGATATTTATAAATTTCACCACCTAATTTACGTAATCTTTTCACCAATAATTTAGCTATTTGGCTACCTCCATTAATACATCTCCATGAGCTTTCGATATATGAGTTAATGGATAATGCATGGACATAAAATGGTGTTTTATCAGGATCTCCCGCATATAACAAATTAGATCCAGCCAATACTGCTCTTAATTTTTCGTTTTCTGTAACACTATCTATATATTCTTTGGCTTTTAATGTTAAAAGATCATCTCCATAATATCTTTTTCCTGGTTGTAAGTTATATAGTGGAAATTTATAGCAGGTGTCTCGTACTTTTTTAATATATTTTTTTATTCCTTCTTCTTCAGTAGGAAAATAAGCTACTAATTGTTTGACAAAATTGTCATATCCTTGTGCATGTGGATATTCTAATTTATCATTATCAAAGGTTATAATATCATAACAATTAACATTCATACGAGTGATGTTAAGATCGTCCATAATATCTAGATATTGAAAATACTGATGCAGATTTTGCCCTTTATCTAACCCTCCTATATAATGTATACCTGTGTCAAATATACTTTTATCTCTAACAAAAGTTTGTAAATTACCTCCAAATTGATTGTTTTTTTCTAGCACACATACTTTTTTGCCTTCTTTAGCGAGTATATTTGCAGAAACTAACCCTCCTAATCCACTACCTATTATAACTATATCAAACTTATCTTTCATCTATTCTATTCAATATTGTTATTCCGAATTCTTTATAATCTTCTTTAAATACTGAAGTAATCGTTTCGGGTAAGGTTATTTCTTCAGAAAATATAATAATGCGTTTTATCTGATCTTTTACTATTTTTTCTATATATTGTTGTGGTAAAGGTAATGTAGTATGTAACAAAAACACGTCAAATTTATTCGATGGCAGGTTCGATTTTCTAACAAAATTTATCTTATTCCTTATTGTTGAGTGACACTGTTTAGCTACAGATAACTTATTTTCTTGCAATAAAATACCTGTAAGTTTGGCGTATGGTTTCTTAAAACTTAAATGGATTAATGATTGCCCGTAATCATCTCCATATAGTAATACATTGTCTTTTTCATTTATATAGTTTGCTGCTACATAATACCTTTCTTTCATGATTTCAAAATCAGCCTTAATTTCAGTATAGCAAGTTTTATATCTATAGTTGTCCAAAATTGCTTTTCTATAATAATTAAGACTTTCTAAATCTTTTTGAAGTTTTGTATATTCTTCTTTAAAGTATAAACTAATCTTTTTTGTTCGTTGCACATACCCTTTTCCATATTCATCGTCATTAGGTTTAATTCTTGGTAGTATTTTTACTTGAATTGCTCCATCGTGAATCACAAAATCCCCTTTTGGAGATACTAGTGAATTACCATGTATTAAAATGGGTAGAATATCTAAATTTAATTCCTGAGCGATATAAAAAGAGCCTTTATGAAATCTACTCATTTTGGCTGTATTTGTTCTAAACCCTTCTGGGAAAGCGATGAGAGAATATCCTTGTCTTACTTTTTCTCTTAAATGTTCAATTCCTTCTTCTATTCCTGTAGAAACAGGATAAAAACCCGCTAATCGTATAGCTTTTCCGTATATTCTAGAGTTGTATACCCAATCTTTGACGAGATAGATAAATTTAGGATGTAACCTGCCTAATGTTATTATATCTAAAAATGAAGAATGATTGGCTATTACGATACATTGTTGATTAAAATCTTCTCCATTAGGATTAATTATTTTTTTGTTGACAAATGGATTGGATTTTAAAACGGATCCCATTAACCTAGATATTATTTTATGAAAAACAGTTATTTTTTTCTTGGTCTTTACTGGTAACCAAGGGATAATAACGCTACTTAGTATCGAAATAATCAAACTGCCAATCATAAAATACCCAAAACTAAATATAGACCATAGGGTCTGCCTTATTTCTAGAGGTGTAAATCCTTTCTTAGCTCGATTAGTTATAAACAGATTAAATAGTAAGGGCTGAATTGTGAAGGATACTACAATTGCTGATAGTATACCTATTAGAGATACTAAAGCTATTGATTGCAGAGCTGGATGTTTTGCGAATATTAATACTCCTATTCCTAAAATGGTGGTAATACACGATAGGAGTATCGAAGTTTTGTATGTAAATAATTCTTTGATTCCGTAGGTATATTCTTTTATTAATCCATTGGTGATAAATATACTATAATCGACTCCTAATCCAAAGATAAACGTGGATATGATTACATTGAATATATTAAAGTTTATCCCTAATACCTTCATTATTCCTAATGTTATTATCCAAGTTATAGCAATAGGTATTGCGGTAATTAATGTTAGCATGGCATTACGATAGAAAATAAACAACAATAAAACAACTGCTATAAGTGAATAACCTATCAAAGTGTTGAAATCGTTTTTTAAATTCCCCAACAAATCTTCATTTAATTGTTTTCTGTCTATAACGACTAAATTATCAATATTTTTTAATGATAAATTTATTGCATTAGCACTTTCTGGATTTATTTTTATAGCAGAAACTACTGTAGAAAAACCTTTTTTGACAGTTACAAATTCATTTAAATAAAGTTCAGAAATCTGATTAAATTCTTGAAAAGATATTGTTTCTACAGGTGTGTGCAGAGTCTTATAAAAAGAGGTGAAAGTTTTTGGCTTATACCCTTGTAAAATTCCTTTATCAACTAATAGCTTACTAACAGAATCTTTTCTCTGAGTAGACCAAAAATCCTCCCATAATTTAATTTTTCCCTGTTGTGTTTCTTCGGATAATACCACACCACCAACAGAACTAAAATTAATTATTTCATTGTTTTCCTTTTTTTGTTCTAATATTTTATAAAGTTTATTATTAGTATATAAAGCCTCATTTAATGATTTACCGTAGGAAACCAAATACATAGATTTAGAGCTGTTATTATTAATCCTATCTAATTCTGCTTCTGCTTCTACCAACTCTTCTGGGTGAAAATTCATAGCATTTAGATCGGTATTAAACTCTACTTTATGAAACAAAAACAACCCAATACTAAATAAAATTACTAATCCAAATATTAATATCTTGCTTTTATGATAATCCACTTCAGAAATCTTATCAATAAAAGTCTTTCTAGAGGTATTATTTTCTGAATAAATATAAACCTGTGGTATAAATAGTAAAGCAAATAAAGAAGCACCTGTTACGCTGATAGCAGCAAAAATACCAAGGTCATTTAACGCTTCTGATTTCACGAAAACTAAACATAAAAATGCTACTGCTGTGGTTAGACTACTCATCAGAATTGGTAAAGTAACATCTTTATATAATTCTCTAATATCTCGATTATTTCTATAGTGTGTGAGAATATGGAGTGAATAATCTAAGGTAATACCCAAAAGAACAGAACCTATGCCTAGTGATATAGCAGATATTTTTCCTTTTATCAGATACAAAGCAGCAATCGCTAATAAAGCTCCAAATATTGTGGGTGTAAATATTATTAGTGGTACGCTTAATTTTCTGTAAAAAAAAATCAAAATAAGTAATAAAATACTCATTGCGATACTAACTGTTAACTGAATATCATGTTTTATTTGATTAGCATTTGCCACAGCATATAGAGTAGATCCAAAAAGTGTTGCTTTAGCTTGTTCTTGGTATTTTGAGTTTAAACCCTCGGTTAATTTTTGTAGTTTATTTACAAAAAGTGTGTTTTTTCCTGTTTCATTAGCTTCCAAGATTGGTGTGAGAAAAAGAAGTACGTTTTTACGATCTTTAGTTATCAAAAATCCATTGTGTAGTTCGTAATTATCTCCCAATTGCAGCTGTGTTAGCTTTTTTAATCCTATTAAAGTCAGCGATAATGGATCTTTTACTATATATTTTTTAGCAATCAAACCAGTTGGAGACATAAGCGTCTTGTAATTATTTTCTAATATCTTACTAATTGAATCTGGGTTGATTTTTTTTTCAATCGTTTCATAATCTTTTTTGGAAAGAAAAAAAGGTAAATGATCATATACAAATTCATATAATTGCATTACATTATCGGCTCTGATTTTACCCTGAATATTTTTCACATAACCAGAAAAGTTTGTTTGTAGAGAATCGATATACTCCTTAGCATATTTTGTTAAATTATCTGGATTATCGGTTTGGGTACTTATATTCACGACTATCTTATCCGAAAAAGATACGGTTTTTAATACCTTTTGAACAACTTCGGATTTTTCGCTATTCGGAATTAATCGAGTAATATCTTCCTCGAATTGGATACGACTAGCCAAATATCCTAACAATACTATGAATAGACTTATTATAGACCATACTAATAGTCTATTTTTTTTAATATATCCAAATAAGAGTATAAAATAGTTATGCATTTATAGTTTTTCTTTTAGATTTTCGAATTGTAAAATACCAGTACGCAATTCCTCCTGATACCAACGAGACTAAAGTTGCGAAGATAAAACTACCTATTACATATTGTGCCATTCCTTTAAATATATCTGTACCCGATTTTATGTTTTCGATATTTAAGGTAGCATCCATTTTATTTCCCAGTATAATTGCTCCCATTTGGTAACTAACATAGATTATAAATGGTATAAATGGTGGGATACTAATATTGGAGAATAAAAAAGCAATAGCTTTATTTAATTTAAATATAGATGCCAACATTATTACTAAAAAGGTTTGAAAACCCCAAAGTGGAGCTATCCCTATAAATAATCCTAGCATAATAGCTTTTGATTTTTTTAATGGAGAATCCTCACTTTTTAATACATTTTCTTTCCAAAAATTCCGAAGCCCTTTTTGTCTAAATTTATCAATAAATCTTTTTGGTGCGTAATAAATGAGCGTCAATATTACCAACCAAGTATTTAGAATGCTTATTCTGGTGAAATCTCGAAAAGGTCTAAAATGAGTTACCCTTTCATTTTTGTCATATAACACCTGTATTGGTACATTACGAACCTCAATACCTTTCCAAGCTAATTTAACAATAACTTCAATTTCTAATTCGAATTTAGTAGTAAATAGCCGTAATTTTTTGATTTCTTTTATTGGATATAGTCTAAAACCCGATTGTGTATCCTCTAGTTTTATTCCTGTTTCTATATAAAACCAAAAGTTAGAAAATTTATTTCCAAAACTGCTCTTACCTGGCACTGAAGGATCGTTCATATTTCTAGATCCTATCAACACTAATGATTGGTTAGATTTTTGTTTTTCTAATTCTTTAAGAAAAATAGGTATGTCATCAGAAAAATGCTGCCCGTCACTATCTATTGTTATTAGGTAATCATATCCTAATTCTTTTGCTTTACTAAACCCTTTTCGTAATGCTAATCCTTTTCCTTTATTCTCCGAAAAAGTGATAACCTGTACATTTTTATTCTCATAATCTAATAAAATACGAGCTGTAGCATCTGTAGATCCATCGTTAATGATAATAATTCGATCTGTATATTGCAAAATACCATCTATTACAGAGGATAAAGTTTTCTGATTATTATACGTAGGTATTAAAACACCGCATTTTAATACTTCAAACAGATGATTATGCGTTAAGATTGTACTCACAGAATATTTACTTGGTTTATCTTACTTATTTTTTAAAACTTTGGATTGAGACATAAATCCTTTTAAATATTTCTTAAGCTTTATTGATGAAATAGTATCTACATTTGCAGTTATAAATTCTTTATCTGACTTTATATTTTTATTGTAAGCTGTAATTTTGGGAGCATTAGATTGTATACTCAGTCTTATCATTCTTAATTCTAGATTGTTTGGATTTGATTCTATTGCTGCCTCTATTAATGTTTTCCCTTTTTTAAATAAATCAATTTTATTCTTTCTTTTTTTTTCAAAAGAAGCTTTTAATGTTAAAGCAGCCCCGTAATATGCTGAATAAACAGGATTCTTATTAACTACTGACTTCTTGGTCAGTTGATAAAATTGTTCTGTATTTTCTTTTGAAATACTTGCTTCTCTATATAATTCTCGAATTTTGTCAATATCCGTAACATTACCTACGACAATCAGTAAACCTAATAATACAGTAATAAGTTTCATTATTTCTTTTTTTATACTTTGAAGTGGTTTAAACTTTTTTCAATTCGCTATAAAAAAGAACTATTTTTCGCCAGAATCAAAAAAACTTAAACCACTTCTTTAAGAATTAAAAACAATGGCTAAATTTTATAATTTCAAAAAATAAATAACTACTTTTAAGGCTATCGTATTATCATACGAGATAACACATTTTATTTTAACTTCTTTTTCTGAATCTGTAAAATCATTAGTTATGATTAAATCCGTAATTTCCTCTGGATTAATGACTGCCATAAACTTAACGTTAGCTATCTTTTTCATAAACAGTGACTTACCTACCCTTTCTTCAGTTAATTCTTTAACTATTTGTAGCATACACACCCCTGGAGTGACAGGTTTATTAGGAAAATGACCTTTAAACACATCACATTCTGGATTTAAAGTAATAGATACCTTCTGTATGGTGTTTTGCACCTCATTAGAGTTTACGGTATATAAGTTAGCTATTAACATTTTATTTCTTTAACAAATTTAATTTTATCTTTAATTTGATAGTAAAGTGGTTTATCGCTATTTCTTCTGCAAAGTCTTCTTTAGTCTTATCAAACAGTATTTCGAACTTCTCTTTATATAGAGTAGTATTCTTTATTTTCAGTAATTTAGAATCAGAAGGGTTGTAAAAATAATAATTAATCCTTTTATCTTCTTCTGTCTTTAGAACTTTAGAAGTATTAGTACTATAACTTTCATAATTAGTAAATCTTTCTCTAAGTAAAACAGAAAAATCACTGATTAACGTGTTCAGTATAATTTTTCGATTCAGTTCTTTTATAATAGAATTAACTTTATATCCATTGCTATAAAACTCTATATCAAACAAAGTGTTTCCGAATTGAGAGGTAAAAAGTAACCTATGTGTTGTTTTTCCTATTTTCTTAACGATAAGAATACCACTAAATGAATGTGTATACAAATCTATGTTTGTTTTATATACATAATCAAATTCAGGGTTAGAAAAGTAGGGGTTCTTTATTTCTTGATGTGTTACTGCAGTTTTAGTATTCGGGTTTACTAAAGACAACTTACATCCTGATAATAAGCAAATTAACAACGAACTAATGAACAAATACTTCATTAGAAATAGGTTGATTAATGGATTTATTTTTAAAATTAATTAGTGTAAAATCTCCTGACGGTTCAATAAGTTTAACACTTGATACTAAATAATCTGATTTACTGAAACTTAGCTCAATTTGTTTAAACATACTGCCAAGGTTTTCTTCTTTAGGAATCAATTTAACTAAATAAATGTGATTTTTTTTAAAAAATGACATAGTAAATTGATCATCGTTTAACATATCCCCACTAACACTTTTGGCTATCAGGTCATTTAATTTTTCGAATATTTTATTGGTTCCTAAATTAAGATCACTTTTCTTACCAGAATCATTTATAAATAGTTTTTTATCTCTGAAAATCACACTATACTGATAAGGATTGGTATAAGACCATTTGATAATATTTGGTTTTTTAAAATACAAATCTCCTGAACTTTCAATGTCATTAGAAAGAAAATCTATATGTTTAAGTTGTACAAACTCATTAACAATAGTATTTGATTTTTGTGCCGTATTATTTACTTGTTCTTTAAATGTATTAATTTCTGAAACCGACAACTCTACTTCCTGAGCTTTAGTTAATGAAACTACCATAAGAAGAAGTATAATTATAAATCTATGCATATGCTTGTATTGAAAACAATTCGTCTATAGAGACCATTGTATAGTTATTCTTTTGCAAAAATAGCAACAATTGTTCCAATACTGATATAGTTATGGATTTAGTATCGTGCAATAATATTATATCACCTCCTTTTAGATTATTAGTTACTCTTTTAAGAATTATATTTTCTGATGTAATCGTAGTATCAAAAGACCGTTTATTCCACCCTATAACCCTATGTCCAGTAGTTTTAATAGCTCTGGCGATATTAGGGTTAGTAACACCATAAGGAGGTCTAAATAGAAGTGGTTCTTTTCCTGTAATATTTTTTATTACTGTATTAGCCGAAATAATTTCATCAGTGAATTTTTCTGTACTATATATATCTATCCATTTACTATGGTTATAAGTATGATTACCTATTATATGTCCTTGATCAATAATTTTTTTTGCTATTTCGGGATATTTTTCGACCTGTTTACCGATACAAAAAAATGTAGCCTTGCAATTATATTTTTGAAGTAGATTAAGAATATTCAAAGTATTATGGTCAGGACCATCATCAAAGGTTAAAGAAATCGTTTTGCTTCCAATATTAGGGTTACTATTATAGCTTTTTAAAAAATATCCTGAACTGATATATATTACACCATATCCAGTAATAAGTAACCATATAAATACACAGCTTACTAAGATCCACCAAGGCAAGTAATTAAGATATATTCCGATACTTATCAGTATTCCGAAAACTGTAAAACTGATATTGACTAGTTTACGTATTAGCATCTTTTTAATAACGCAATACTATGGTTTGTAGCACGATATTGGTTATACAAAAGTATCGTATTATATTTTTTAGATTTTACAGTATTCACCTTTAGAATGTTAGGTACTTCATTTGATTCAAAAACTTTACATCCTATCCAAAAACCAAAAGCAGAAGCTGTAAGAAATTCTCCTATCAAATGTTTATAACATATTTGCTCAATATTGGCAAAAATTGAGTTTTGTAGATTTTTAAAATAAATATCGTAATCAACATCTCCATTATTCCCTAAAACTACAGCATCAATATCTTCTATTGATAAACCTTGCCCTTTTATAAATCGTTCTATATCCGCTTTAATTTGATCTGTAGACGCTGTACTAATTGTGATTACATCCACAATTTCCGCTAAACTATTTTCTGCTTTTTCTGATCCAAGCACCATAAATGTAGAACCTTCGCTACTAACCGTACCAGATGTCTCAGAATTAATTAATTCTAATACATTAATAGTTTTATCTTGCTTGATCTGCCCGTCTAATTTATGCAAAATTGTAGAGGTTTTTGCTATTTCATCAATACCTCCTACCAAGACATTTTTTCCTGTAGATTCAGAAAGTAATAATTGTGCATCAATTACAGCGGTTTCGAAAGAAGCAGCTCCCTGAACATATGTTACATTGTATCCTTTACACCCTAATCCCAACGCTATTTGCCCCCCTACTGTATTATGTGTAGATTGAATGAATAATGTGGGAGTTAAAAACTGCTCATCGTTATGCAAAATATTTTCTAAAAATTGTTCAGAACCCTGT
>CAVYIL010000191.1:0-9816 GCA_963768325.1 uncultured Flavobacteriaceae bacterium
AATTAATAATTACTCAACAATTGCTCCAGATTCTGGCTATTCTGATTACACATCAAGATCTACAGATTTATTAATCGGTGAAACTCATGAATTCACTATAACCGCTTGGCAAAAAAACAGATATCATGAAGGATATAGTGTTTGGATTGATTATAATCAAGATGGAGATTTTACAGATGGTGGAGAAAAAGTTTTTCAAAAAATGTCAGACCCATCAAATCCAGTTAGCGGAACTTTTACAATTCCATCCTATGCCTATATTGGAAAAACAAGGTTAAGAGTAGCTATAAAACATCCTTCTGCTACTGCTAGTGGTGGTGGTTCTTGCGAAAATTTTAAATACGGAGAAGTTGAGGATTATGTTGTTAATCTTATCAGACCAAACAACCTAAACAAAAAAACATTTATCTCTAAACGCAATACCAACAATTTTTCTACATTTACCGTTTATCCTAAATCTGTAAAATCTGAACTAAACATAAACACACAAGGACAGAATATAAATAATATTATCTGTATTTTCTGCTATCGGAAAAACTGAAAATCAACTTTCAAAAAACAATTCTTCTAATACACTTGATGTTTCAAGATTAAATAATGGGGTCTATTTTATTAAAATAGAAACCGATAAAAAAACGGAAGTTAAAAAGTTTGTAAAAAAATAGGGGCTGTAAGCTCAACTCTGTCTGAATAGAAAAAATCAAATTATTTTTAAAACGTACAAAAACTAACAGACAGAGTTTAAATAACACTCCCAAAAAATATTTACACTTTACAACAAATCTTAAAAACAGGGGAAATATTTTTATTTCCCCTGTTACTTTTTTTGATCTATTGCTATTAGTTTTGTAAGGAATTAATTTTAGAATACCAAATGAAAAATAAAAAATAAAAACATTTCATTTAGGTAAATTCATAAAAATAAATAACGTAGATATAAAAACAAATTAGATCAATTAATAGATCCAGATGAGATTTTTGGAGTGGCAAAAGTTAATTCTTAGATATTTTTATAAATAATAAGGAATTATAGCGAATTGAAAAAGTTTAAACCACTTCAATAAAAGAATCTAATCATACAAACTAAATTTTGAAAACATTTAAATAAAAAGTTGAGATTTCGGAATGCAGGATGAATAAAAATATCACAAAAATTAAAAAATACCCGAAGATAATATTCATTTAATTTTAGCATCTCGCCTAGACTTGTAACTTTGTGAATTAAATGAATTTCAAAATATCATATTTAGGCGAATTGATTTTTTGTTTTGCGTCACAGATGTTTTTTACGCTTTGAATAGAAAAGTTAAACCAACAACTAGGAAGCGAAAGAGAAAGAGACGAGCTGATAATGATTTTGATATACGCACATTTATCTTGATTAATTATGAGTAAAGAAAAAAAAGAAGTGAAGCGTTAGATTATCACGCCAAACCCACTCCAGGAAAAATTCAAGTCGTGCCTACTAAAAAGTACGCCACTCAGAGAGACTTATCTTTAGCATATTCTCCTGGAGTAGCAGAACCATGCTTAGAAATTGAAAAGGATGTTGCTAATGCATATAAATACACTGCAAAAGGAAATCTAGTAGCCGTAATATCCAATGGAACAGCAGTTTTGGGATTAGGTGATATTGGTCCAGAGGCATCAAAACCTGTTATGGAAGGAAAAGGACTTCTTTTCAAGATTTTTGCAGGAATTGACGTTTTTGATATAGAAGTAGGAACAAAAGATATCGATGCCTTTATAGAAACAGTAAAGAATATAGCACCAACTTTTGGAGGTATCAATTTAGAGGATATAAAAGCTCCGGAAGCTTTTGAAATAGAAAGAAGATTAAAGGAAGAGTTAAATATTCCTGTAATGCATGACGATCAACACGGAACCGCGATAATTTCTGCGGCAGCCTTGTTGAATGCTGTAGAAATAGCCAATAAAAAAATTAATGAAGTAAAAATTGTGATAAGTGGTGCAGGAGCAGCAGCAGTATCATGCACTAAGCTATACAAATCCTTTGGAGCAAAAGCAGAAAACATAGTAATGACAGACAGTAAAGGGGTAATCCGAAAGGATAGAAGCTCTCTTTCTCCTGAAAAAGCTGAATTCGCAACAGATCGGGATTTAGATACTTTAGAATCAGCAATGAAAGATGCTGATGTATTTATTGGATTGTCTATGGCTAACATAGTTACACCAGAAATGTTATTATCAATGTCAAAAGACCCCATTGTTTTTGCAATGGCAAACCCAGATCCAGAAATAGACTACAATTTAGCAAAAAACACCAGAAAAGATATTATTTTAGCCACAGGTAGAAGTGATAACCCTAATCAAGTTAACAATGTATTAGGATTCCCTTTTATCTTTAGAGGAGCATTAGATGTACGAGCGACTTCAATAAACGAAGAAATGAAAAGAGCCGCCGTAATAGCATTAGCGGATCTTGCTAAAGAACCAGTGCCAGAACAAGTAAATATAGCTTACGGAAAAACTAGTCTTAATTTTGGAAGAGAGTACATAATACCAAAACCATTTGATCCGCGATTAATTACTAAAGTACCACCAGCAGTCGCAAAAGCAGCAATGGAGAGTGGAGTAGCGACCGAACCAATTATGGATTGGGAAAAATATGAAGATGAACTGCTAGAACGAATGGGGAATGACAATAAATTGGTTCGATTATTAACAGATAGAGCAAAGATTAACCCTAAAAGAGTAGTATTTGCTGAAGCGGATCATCTAGATGTTCTTAAAGCTGCCCAAACAGTAAAAGAAGAAGGCGTAGCATTTCCGATTTTATTAGGTAGAAAAGATGTTATCCTAGAACTAATGAAAGAAATAGGATTCGACCCCAAAGGAATTACTATAATTGACCCAAAAGAAGATGAAGAATCGGAGCGAAAAAACAGATACGCAAAGAAATATTGGGAAACTAACAAGCGAAAAGGAATTACACTGTATACGGCAGAAAAATTAATGAGAGAAAGAAATTATTTTGCTGCAATGATGGTTAATGAAGGAGATGCAGATGCATTACTATCTGGATATTCTCGTAGCTACCCTACTGTAGTGAAGCCAATGTTAGAACTAGTAGGATTAGCAAAAGGAGCAACCAGAATAGCCACGATGAATGTGATGATGACCAATAAAGGACCTCTGTTTATCAGCGATACATCAATAAATATAGACCCTTCGACAAAGGATTTAGCAAAGATAGCACAGATGACAGCAAGAACAGTAGGGATGTTTGGAATAGATCCTATCATAGCAATGGTGTCTTATGCTAATTTTGGATCCTCAAAACATCCTAATGCAGCTAAGGTAAAAGAAGCAGTAGCATACCTACATCGATATCACCCTAATTTAGTCGTTGACGGTGAACTACAAGTTGATTTTGCATTAAATAGAAGAATGCGAAAAGAAAAATTTCCCTTTTCTAAGTTAAATGGAAAAAAAGTAAATACCTTAGTTTTCCCTAATTTAGACTCAGCCAATAGCACGTATAAAATATTAAGAGAATTGAATAACTCAGAATCTATAGGACCAATTATGATGGGGATGAGTAAGCCTGTACATATCCTTCAATTAGGAGCAACAGTTGAAGAAATTATTAATATGACAGCAGTGGCAGTTATAGATGCACAAGAAAAAGAAAAAAGAGAAAAAGAATTTTCTTTAATATCTTAAATAGAGTCAATGTAGAAGTAGTCTAAACTTTTTTTATCCTAGCGAAAAATAACATTTTTATAGCTAATAGAAAAAAGTTTAAACTGCTTCATATAATAAAAGAAAATAAGGCTTTGAAATAAATCATTTTTAAAGCTTGTTTTTTTTAAGCCTTATTTTCTTTATAAATTTATTACTTTTGATTTCTTAAAATCTTATTAATAGATGATAACACATATCAAAGGGCGATTAATAGAAAAAAATCCTACAGATGTAGTAATTGATTGTAACGGAGTGGGTTATTTAATATATATATCACTTCACACGTACTCTTTGATCCCCGAAGGAGAATTTGTAGAGTTATATACACATTTTTTGGTAAAAGAAGATTCACAGACTTTATTTGGATTTGTAGAGAAAACAGAAAGAGAAATTTTTAGACTTTTGATCTCAGTTTCAGGCATAGGAGCTAATACCGCTAGAACAATGTTGTCATCTATACACCCCAGTCAGATTAAAGAAGCAATTGTTGCTAATGATGTAGCAACAATTCAATCTATAAAAGGAATAGGTGTTAAAACGGCACAGCGTGTTATATTAGATCTGAAAGACAAAATGTTGAAAGTGTATGGTATTGATGAAGTTTTATTAGCACAAAACAATACAGCAAAAGATGAAGCGTTATCAGCATTAGAAACATTAGGATTTAATCGAAAAATAGCAGAAAAAGCAATAGATAGAGTAATAAAAGAAAACCCCAAAGAAACAGTTGAAAATATTATTAAACAAGTATTAAAAAACTTATAAAAACTTTGAGTTCATCCAATCACTTATATTTTAATTCTGTTAAAAGATTAGTTTGTTTAGTAGTACTTTATGGTGGAGTGTTATTTGGTCAAGAAAACGAAACCGTCAGAGATTCTACAAGTACCACTTTTTCTTTAGGAGGAATTTCTTTGCCAGACCCCAATAGTATCATTACCAAATATGATTATGATCCTGTAACTGACAGGTATATCTATAAAGAAATACTAGGCGATTTTAATGTTAGGTATCCGTTATTTTTAACCCCTAAGGAATATAAAGAATTAATAGAGGTAGAGCAGCGCAGACAATATTTTAAAGAAAAAATTGATGCTTTTAGTGGAAAGAAAGAAGGAGCAGCAGAAAAACGAAAAAATTTATTGCCTGTTTTTTATGTGAATTCCAACTTTTTTGAATCTATTTTTGGAGGTAGTGAAATAGAAATTATTCCACAGGGTTCCGTAGAAATGGATTTAGGGCTACTATATACTAAACAAGATAACCCAGCTTTTTCCCCTAGAAACCGTAGTAATTTCACTTTTGACTTCGACCAAAGAATAAGTCTTAGTTTATTAGGTAAAATAGGAAAGAGGTTACAAATTACAGCCAATTATGATACGGAATCTACTTTTGATTTTCAAAATCAGATAAAATTAGAGTATACACCCACAGAAGATGATATAATAAGAAGCATAGAAGTAGGTAACGTAAGTATGCCACTAAATAGCTCATTAATTAAAGGAGCTCAAAGCCTTTTTGGAGTCAAGTTGGGTATGCAATTTGGTAAAACCACAATCACTGGAGTGTATTCTGAACAAAGATCAGAAACACGAACAGTAAATATTCAAGGAGGAGGAACAGTCCAAGATTTTAAGTTTTCTGCCTTAGATTATGATGAAAACAGACACTTTTTCTTAGCGCACTATTTTAGAGACACCTATGACAAAGCATTAGAAAATTACCCGTTTATAAATAATAATATAAAGATAAGTAGGGTTGAGGTGTGGGTAACCAATAGAGCAACTAACTCTCAGACTCTTACTAATGCACGTAATATTCTAGCCATTCAGGATTTAGGAGAATCTAAGGTAGAGCACAATATTAACGAATCACTAGTAGATAAATACATTAATAATGTAGGTAGTGATTTTCCTAATAACAACAATAATGACTTTGACCCATTCAATAAGACAGGTCTTATTAATGAAAACGTACGTCAGATTTCAACTGTGAAATCAGAACTAAAATCAAAAGGTTTTAACGAAGGGGACGATTTTGCAATATTAGAAAACGCCAAGCTTTTAAAAAGTAATGAATATGTGTTTAATCCTCGTTTGGGGTACATATCATTAAATCAACGTTTAAATAACGATGAGGTATTGGCAGTAGCTTTTCAGTATACCGTAGGAGACAAAGTTTTTCAGGTTGGAGAATTTTCTAATGATGGGGTAAATGCTACAGTGGGTAATAATAGTGGATCCACAGAGCCAGTTGGTTCTAGCAATAGTATCATTGTTAAAATGTTAAAAAGTCAAAGTTCAGGCATCGGGCTCCCAGTTTGGGATCTTATGATGAAGAATATCTATAGCACAGGAGCTTTTAGATTAGAAAAAGAAGACTTTAGACTAAATATTTACTATACTAACCCATCTCCTTTAAACTATATTACAGCTACAGGAGGGGTAAATTTACCAACAGATGTAGAACAAACTACATTACTTAAAGTTTTTAATCTTGATCGCTTAAACCCCAATAACGACCCAGTGCTAGGAGGGGACGGTTTTTTTGATTTTGTGCCGGGAACAACAATCGATGCAGAAAATGGACGTATCATTTTTACTTCCGTCGAACCTTTTGGGGAGTATTTATTTAATAAATTAAAAGGGTCAAGTATAATGGATTATACAGATCCTAGTAAGTATAATGCAAATCAAGCTAAATACGTTTTTAGAGAATTATATACCCAATCTAAAATTAACGCAGAACAACAAGCGGCTAATAAAAATTATTTTGAAATAAAAGGAAAATATAAATCATCGGGTCAAGATGGGATTTCTATAGGATCATTTAATGTGCCGCAAGGATCCGTTAAAGTAATAGCTGGAGGAAGGGCTTTACAAGAAGGGGTTGATTATACCGTAAACTATCAATTAGGTAGAGTATATATAATTGAT
Organism: uncultured Flavobacteriaceae bacterium; assembly: GCA_963768325.1. Lineage (GTDB taxonomy): Bacteria > Bacteroidota > Bacteroidia > Flavobacteriales > Flavobacteriaceae > Aquimarina. The sequence goes on from CAVYIL010000191.1 coordinate 6,645, forward strand.
GAAGCATTATTAGCATCGAATACTCCAATAGAGGTTTCTACAGAAAATAATGCAGTTTTTGGTCAGCAAACAAAACGTTTCACGGGATTAAATATAGAACATAAGTTTAGTGACAATTTGATTATTGGGGGAACCTATTTAAATCTTAATGAAAAACCTATTACCCAAAAATCTAATTATGATTTTGAACCCATTAATAATACCATTTTAGGTTTTAATGTAGGCTATTCTACAGAAGTCCCTTTTCTAACAAGAATGGTAAATAAATTACCTAATATCGATACGGATGTAGAGTCAAAAATGTCCGTACGCGCCGAAATAGCTACTTTAATAGCAGGTGCGCCAAAAAGAGCTAGTTTTGATGGTAAAGTAACCACATATATAGATGATTTTGAAGGAGCACAAACCTCTATAGATATTAGTTCTCCTCAATCTTGGGAACTTTCTAGTATACCAATAGGATTTGGAGAATCTGATCCCGAAATTAAGTCAGGCTATAAAAGAGCAAAATTATCGTGGTATACTATCGATGCTATTTTTTATAGTAACAGTAGACCAAGTGGTATATCAGATGAAGAATTGGGTAAAAACGAAACTAGAAGAGTGTTTAAAAATGAAGTGTTTCCTAATACAGACATTGTTTCTGGGCAATCGCTAGCACTTTTTACGTTAGATGTAAATTATGACCCGTTAACTAGAGGTCCTTATAATTTTAAACCAGAAGCTGCTGCAAACAATAAGTTATCTAATCCTAAAGAAAATTTTGGAGGTATTACAAGATCACTGAGTTCGACTAATTTCGAGCAATCTAATGTAGAATTTATAGAGTTTTGGATAATGGATCCGTTCTATAAAGGAAAAGATGGTTCTCAGGCACCTTTAACAAATTCTAAAGGAGGAAATATTGTATTCAATCTAGGAAATATAAGCGAAGATGTACTTAGCGATGGTAGAAAGCAATATGAAAATGGTTTGCCTAAAGTGGTAGACCCTAATTATACACCACCTTCAGGAGTGATAGGTCAGGTACCAGTAAATCAGTCTTTAATTTATGCTTTTGATACAGAAGGTCAGGAACGTGTTAATCAAGACGCAGGATATGACGGATTAAATGATGAACAAGAAGCCAAAATATTCCCTGGTTTTGATTCTAATGACCCTTCAGCAGATAATTATCAGTTTTATCTTCAGGCAGACGGAGGTATTTTAGATCGATATAAAAATTACAATGGTACTCAGGGAAATTCACCAACAAGTGTATCAAACACAAATCGAGGAAACACTACTTTTCCAACTGCCGAAGACGTTAATAAGGATAACACCATGAATACTATTAATGGTTATCATGAATATGTAATACCGATTTTTGAAGGTATGGGAGTTGGAAATGATGGAAGTACAGGATATATCTCGGACATAAAAGAAGATGTCCCCACCCCTACAGGTGCTAATTCAGAGTTGCGTACCCGATGGATACGTTTTAAAATTCCGATATATTCACCTACATCGTCCAAAGGAATAGGAATAAATGATTTCAGGTCGATACGGTTTATGAGAATGTATCTTACTGATTTTGATCAACCTATATTATTAAGGTTTGGTTCTATGGATTTAGTTAGAGGGGATTATAGAAGGTATACGCAATTAGATAAAAATGATTTGAATATTTTTGGAAAAAATGACGTAGTAGTAACTTCTGTTAGTGCTGAAGAAACTACAAATTATGTAACTCCACCTGGAGTTAGGAGAGAGGAATTAATCAATAATAATAATGTTATTAGAGAAGATGAGAGATCTCTTTCACTTTCCGTAACGGATCTTCAAAGTAAAGATGCTCGAGGGGTTTATAAGAACTTTAATGTGGATATGCGTCAATATGAAAATCTGGAGATGTTTATTCACGCAGAAGAATTAGCAGGTACGCCCTCTTCTCTCTCGGAAAATGAATTATCCGCGTTTATAAGAATGGGTAATGACCTAACAAATAATTTTTATGAAATTGAATTGCCTTTACAAGTAACCAAATCTGGAGAAACAAGACCAGTAGCGCCGGCGGTTCCGTCGAGCTCAAGTAGCTCCCGGAACGTCCGTCCAGTCCTTTCCCCCCGGGGCCGCCGGAATCGCGGCGGCCCCGGGTCATACGCCTCGGAACAGCGGTGTCGCACCCCGTTGAAGGAGTGGGCCACGTGATCAAGGTCACGGAATCGGTGAGCACCAGCTCGAATCGATACGACTTCTCGAAGCTGGACCCGGTGATGGAGATCCCGAATCTCCTTGCTGTCCAGCTCGATTCGTTCCGGGACTTCCTGCAGCTGATCGTGACGCCGGAGAAGCGTCACCGGAAAGGCCTGCAGGCGGTCTTCCAGGACATTTTCCCGATCTCGGACGCGCGCGGGAATTTCTCGCTCGAGTTCGTCTCGTACAAGATCGGGACGCCGAAGTACACCGTCGAGGAGTGCCAGGAGCGCGATCTCACGTACGCGGTGCCGCTGAAGGCGACGCTGCGCCTGATCGTCTGGGACAACTCGGGCGACGGCGAAAAGAAGATGAAGAACGTGATCGAGCAGGAGGTCTACCTCGGCGAGCTCCCGTTCATCACCGACGGCGGCACGTTCATCATCAACGGCGCGGAGCGCGTGATCGTCAGCCAGCTCCACCGCTCGCCCGGGTGTCTTCTTCGACGAGGAGATCCACCCGAACGGGAAGCGCCTGTTCTCGGCGCGGATCATTCCGTACCGCGGGTCGTGGGTCGAGTTCAGCCTCGACATCAACGACATCATGTACGTGCACATCGACCGGCGCCGGAAGATCCCGGTGACGATCCTGCTGCGCGCTCTCGGCTACGTGTCGGACAACGAGATCCTCTCGATGTTCTACGAGCTGAAAAAGGTGAAGCTCACGAAGAACGCCTCCGCGAAGGACGAGGACCTGGTCGGTCGGATCCTCGCGGCGGACATCGTGAACAAGGAATCCGGCGAGCTGATCGGGGAAGCCAACTCCGACATCAGCGAGGACATGATCACGGATGCGCGCGAAGCGGGCGTCCGCGACCTCGTGTTCCTGGACAAGCCCAAGGGCGTCCAGGACACGGACGTCATGGTCAAGACGCTGCGCAAGGACCGGTCGAAGAGCCAGGAAGAGGCGCTGGCGAAGATCTACAACCTGCTGCGTC
>CAVYIL010000192.1:0-52670 GCA_963768325.1 uncultured Flavobacteriaceae bacterium
ACCTGATGCTTTGAAAGACTCGTTTACAAAAGATATTCCTGCAAAAGGGGTGATTGTTTTGTTACTTTTTATTACTTTCATAAAAATATTCACGGTTGTTTAATTTGTGGATACCTTAAAAATACGTGATATTTTTATAATGTCAAAACAGTAAGGGAAGTCTTTCTCTTACTGTTTTTGACTTAGTTTTTTATAATTAGTCTTGCGGATTTAAGGGTTTAATATATTTATATGAAAAATATTTTTCTAATACTATATTTGGCTATTATATATTCATGCGGAAGTACTTCCAATTATCCTATCATAGATCCTGAACCTAATGTTGATATTGATACAAATGAAGACACTGATATTACAAAATATGCTAATACTATAACACCTAAAGAGCTTAAAGACCATCTCTATATATTTGCTAGTGATGAATTCGAAGGTCGCGATACAGGAGAAGCTGGTCAAAAGAAAGCTGCCGAATACCTGAGAAATCAATATAAAAAAATGAAAATTCCCTCTCCACTTGGTGGAGATGATTATTTTCAGGAGATACCTGAAAGCTATTTTAGTGGGGAAATAAAATCCTCTGAGAATGTACTTTCCTATATAAAGGGAACTGAAAAACCTGAAGAAGTTATTGTTATATCTGCTCATTATGATCACGTTGGAGTTGACCATAACGGCAACATATATAATGGGGCTGATGATGATGGCTCCGGGACAGTTAGTATATTAGAAATTGCAGAAGCCTTTGCTAAGGCAAAAAAAGATGGATTAGGTCCTAAAAGATCTATACTTTTTCTGCACGTTACCGCAGAAGAAAAAGGACTATATGGATCATTATACTATACCGAAAATCCTGTGTTTCCACTAAACAAAACAGTTGTAGATTTAAATATTGATATGATCGGTAGAATAGATAATAAACATAAAAATGACAATTCCACTGATTACATCTATCTCATAGGTAGTGATCGTTTGAGTTCTGAATTGCATAATATCAGTGAAAAAATTAACGAAAAACACACCAAACTTAATTTTGACTATCAATTCAATTCAGTAAATGACCCAAATCGTTTTTATTATAGAAGTGACCATTATAATTTTGCTAAAAACAATATCCCTATTATATTCTATTTCAATGGAATTCATAACGATTACCACAAACCAACAGATACAGCAGATAAAATCGAATATGAATTAATGGCAAAAAGAGCTAAATTAATATTCTATACCGCATGGGAAATTGCTAATAAAAAAGAAAGGATTATTATTGATCGAGTCAATAAATAAATATACCATTGTGTGCTGTGTTAGATAGTTGCAAGGATATCAACTATCGTAACTATATTAGAGATGAGGGTAGACCCCTCGGGTTCGGTTTACAGGAATCGGATTCAAACTACCATATGCTGCATTGGTAAAGAGCCTTTGTAGTGAGCGATATGGAAAAGGCTTCATAAAAAGGAGTCATGTACCTATACAGGAGATGACTGTAAAGGAACCGTTGATGAAGTGTCGAAAACGTAAAGATGATGTCAAAACCAAGGAGTGGTGGTTACCTTGGGACAAGTCAGGAAGTTACCTGTTTACTGATCTGACGGCATCCGGCATTAAGAACGGCATGAACTGTATAGAGGCTCTAATGTGGAACGCAGGAACCTGTCGTTTTGATGATAAGGGAAAATCAAGGAGTAGAAACCCTACGATTGAGAAAGTACCAAAGCAAAGCACAGGGGCGGATTGACTGGTAGTAGTAATGAAGTTGTTGTAATGACAATGGAGCGAAGCGGTCAAATCATCCAACTAAATGTATTAATCAACCAAATTTATTTGGGAGGAATTTATGCAAGAGGTAAAGTCTTATTTTGACTGGGTGATAAGAGCCCAGTGAGTCGAGAGACTCACGCTGGGTTCTGTGAGAGATTTGGGGCTGAGATGCCCCTTATCTACTCGACTTTCTTTTTTCAGAATGATACATTCTATTTCAACGTATCACTATCGTACTACTATCAAGTAATATTAAGTTTCAATAAATAGCTTTATTAATACTACTTGATAGTAAAAACATATAGAAAACACGCCTTTCCTGTCAATTATCTTATCTGTTCAAAACGGATTCCCAACTGCTTTTCTAGTTCCCTAATATCCTTTAATTCTTGCTTAACGATTAAAGCCAAAGAAAGTCCCGTTTTTCCTGCACGAGCAGTTCTGCCACTTCTATGTGTATAATATTCCATTTGGTCTGGTAGCTGATAATGAACTACAAAAGCCAAATTATCTACATCAATTCCTCTTGCTGCTACATCAGTAGAAACTAGCAGTTGCAATGATTTATTTTTAAAAGCACGCATAACCTTGTCCCTATCCTTTTGATTCATCTCCCCTTCTAACAATCCTACTTCGTAATTCATAGAATCTAGTTGTTTGTGTAAATTTCGGGCAGCTACTTTGGTTTTAGTAAAAATAATACCCCTTTGCTTTTTCTGAGACTTTAAGAAAAAAGTTAGAGTATCTACTTTATTTATTTCATCGCCAATTACAAAATGATGATCGATCCTTTTATTAACAGCATCATTTTTGTCAATATTTATCCTAACAGCGCTTTTACTTACATAATTATTTATAATATCATCAAGAGAAGAAGGAATTGTAGCAGAAAAAAGCCACACATTACGATGCCCTTTAGTTTTACTTAAAATAGTAGTAAGATCTTTTTTAAACCCCATACTTAGCATCTCGTCGGCTTCATCCATTACAATGGTTTTAATCTTAGAAATATCAACCACTTTTCTTTCTATCAAATCAATTAATCTTCCTGGAGTAGCTACTATAATATGAGTAGGTCTTTTTAATCTAGAAATTTGTTTATCAATCTTCTCTCCACCATAAACTGATTCGGTAAATATTTTATCTGTATATTTAGTATACTTGAATAGCTGCTTTGCTATTTGCTGACCAAGCTCCCTAGTAGGGGCTAAAACTAATGCCTGAACCTCTGATTTACTTACATCAATCGCAGTAAGCAAAGGGATTCCAAATGCTGCTGTTTTACCAGTACCTGTCTGTGCTTTACCTATAAAATCTATTTTACTGTTTATAAGAAGCGGAATAGCCTGCTCTTGAATTTTAGTTGGATTATTAAACCCCATTTCTTTAAGACCCTTAATAATGTCACGGGGCACTCCCAATTCTGAAAATGTCATGGTATTGTTTATTTAGGCTGCAAAAATAAGTGAATATATTATCACAAAGGTATCTAATCAAGAAAATTACGACTCTGATTACAAAATCATTAAGTAGTAACTAGCATAAAACTATCTATAAGTTGTCTTGTTATACTTACTTTTTTCTTATAAAAGTGAAGTTTTTTTATCATTCAAAAAACACCTTAATAATTAAAATTACATTCTTCTCAAGAAGAAATAATATCTAAAAACAAAAGTAGCACAAGGAATAAACATCTAAAAAAAATCGCCTTCATCATAAAAATAACGTGTCTGTCATTATTTTTCCATTAAACCTACCCTAATATGTTCATAAAATAGTTTAAAACTCAAATTTAAAGCTTTGATATTAAAAACAAAAAACTGTATTTTTAATAAAAGCTCAATATTATGGAAAACAGAGAAACAAAATTATTAGCTATTCGCCCAGAGATATTTGATACTAAAATATCTCCAAACATGTCTGAAGATGAACAATTTCAGAATAAAACTATCAGACCTATAGCAAAACTACAGAATGATTTAATTATAGAGGTATTTAAAAATTATATCCAAAAAACAAAAAACACTTTCTACACCCTAACCATAGATGAGCGTATTCTTTTTATCAAAAATGCTATACAAAAAGATACAAAATTTAGAAATAGCTTAAAAGGAATAATTATAGGTCAATTTACAGTCAACGAATATTTAATCTATATAAAAAACTCATCATCACTGAATAAACGAATGATGAATCTAGTTAAAGAAAAAATACAATTCAACATTCAACTCTTAGACCAACAAAATTACTCTCGATGATGAGCTAACATATGCCTCCCCCTTCTTTTTAAATAATAATCAAATAAGAAAATTTAATAATTATTTCGATTTTATTTTAACTTCTTTAGTTTTCTCTTTTTCTAATTTTTTAAAATACCCCCTAAAGAAAAAATTACTTTTCAAAGCCTCCATATTTTGATTAAATCTACTAGTCCCTTCTTTTATATTATTTATTGTAGAATCTATATCTTTTACTAAAGACTCATTTGTGGCTAAATAATTTAATGCTCCATTTCCATTTACTATTTTTTCCATTGTACCATTTAGACTTTTGGTAATAATTGTAATATCATTACTAGATTGTTCTAAGTTATTTACAATAACCTTTATTTTATTACCTGATACAGTGTCATTTAATAATACTCCAATAGGGCTATCGTTTAAATTAATAGTAGAAATGATCGAACGAAGCTCTGAAATAGCTTGTGACGCACCTATACTAGCTTCCTTAAGTTGAAAAATAGTTTGTTTCAAATCCTTCGCCATTATAGAATCATTAATTAACAACCCTAACGTTCCTTTACCATTAATAATTTTTGTAGTAATCTTTAATAAATCAGCAGTAAGTAATGCAGCATTTTCATTTGTTACATTAAGAGTGGTCATCATATCCTCTGCACCAATTCTGCTATAGGACTCTATAATATCACCAGAAATAACAGATGGTAACTTACTTTCTCTAGGAATAATATTTATAATCATATTACCAACCAAACCATCAGAACCAATAGTTGCAATAGCATCTTTCTTAATGTGCTTCCCTATATCCGCTTGGATAAGCATTTCTACAATAATACTTTTATCATTTATCATTTGAATTTTACTAACTACCCCAACATCTATTCCCGAATAACGAACATTATTCCCTAGTTCTAACCCATTAATGTTAGTAAACTCTGATTTAATTCTGATATTCTTACTAAAAAGGTTTTGACGATTACCAATAAAGTAAAGTGCTATAATAAGAAGTAATGTACCCATTACTATAAAAACACCTAATTTGAATTTCTGAGAATCTGTATTCTTCATGGTAATTGCAATTATTTATTCTGTAATATTTTTTTAATGCTTAAAAAAGGCCTTCACATTTGGATCGTTTGATTTTATTAATTGTTGATAAGTACCTTCTGCATAATTAACCCCATCTACTAGTAGAATAATTCTATTAGAAATCACACGAGCACAATCAACATCATGGGTAATAATCAGAGAAGATGTTCCATATTTTTTCTGTATACTCCGCATAAGATTTATAATCTCATTAGCTGTTATAGGATCTAAACCCGTAGTAGGTTCATCATATAAAATAATTTTAGGTTTCAGAATTAAGGCTCTTGCTAACGCTACTCTTCTCTGCATACCTCCAGAAAGCTCTGCGGGCATTAAATCTATTGCATCAACTAAACCAACATTATCAAGGGCTTCGACCACTAAATCATCTGTATGTTCCATTATTTTTAATTTCTCCTTATGTCGCCGTAATGGAAATTCTAGATTTTCCCGTACCGTCATAGAGTCATACAGAGCACTACCTTGAAACAAAAAACCGATTTCTGTTCGTAAAACATCTAGTTCTGTTTGTCCTAAAACAGTTATATCTTGATCCTTTATTTGGATACTTCCACTATCCGCTTGTAATAACCCTACCAAACACTTAATCATTACTGATTTTCCAGATCCCGATTTCCCCATTATCACCAAGTTTTCGCCTTCAAATAATTGGAGATTAAATCCATTTAACACTTTATTTTCTCCAAAACTTTTTCGTAAGTTTTTGATTTCTAAAACGACTGATGTTTCTTTTTTAGACTTCATTAGAATTCAAAAAATATATCCGACACAAAAACCGCTATAAAATCAATGATAAACAAGAGCATAGAAGTGTATACGACGGCAGCGTTTGAAGCTTCACCAACTCCTACAGTTCCTTTTTTACAATAAAACCCTTTATAACATCCCACTAATCCAATAGAAAAGCCAAAAAAGAAAGATTTAATAGTAGCAGGAAGTACATCACTATATTTTAATGCGTCAAAAACTAGGTTAAAATATAATACGTATGATACAGATCCTTTTAAGTTTTCTACAAGAGCAGAACCAAATAAAGCAACTGTATCCCCAAATATGATTAATAATGGTAACATTAAGGTAGTAGCAACAATCCTAGTAATTACCAAATATTTAAAAGGATTTGTGCCAGAAACCTCCATAGCATCAATTTGTTCGGTTACCCGCATAGAACCTAGCTCTGCACCTATCCCTGAACCGATACGACCTGCACATATCAATGCGGTAATTACAGGACCTATTTCTCTAACTATAGAAATCCCTACCATTGATGGCATCCAAGATACGGCTCCGAATTCCATCAATGTAGGTCGGGATTGAAGTGTAAATACTAAACCCAAAATAAACCCAGTAACTCCAACTAACAACATGGAACGATTACCTATATAATAACATTGCCGTAATAGCTCTTTGAACTCAAACGGTTTTATAAAAACTTCTTTGAAAAAACGTCCTGCAAAAAGTGACAAATCACCTATTTCTATGAAAAACACTTTTATTCTTTCTGCTATCTGAAGTGGTTCCGTCATGTTTTCACCTTTCGTTAAACTCGATCAAAGATAGGATCGTCTCCAAATTAATATAAATGATATAAATCTGTATTCTAAATATTTAAAGTTATTCTATAAGTTCCTTTTTTTAATTGACTACTCTAGCTTATAAGGTCAAGTTCAATTCTTTTTTGGCAAGATAAAAATCTGTTTTTTCACACGTCGTATCTAGAATTCTTTCTTCCATTTGTTTTAAATTTTTTGGAGGAGGGATAATCACTTTATCTCCTTTTTTCCAGTTAAGAGGTAATGCTACTTTATGTTTATCAGAAATTTGAAGAGCTTCAAGTGCCCTAAGAATCTCATTCATATTACGCCCAATATTTAGAGGGTAGTACATCATTAGCCTAATTTTCATATAAGGATCTATAAAAAACACAGCTCTTACAGCAGCTGTTTCACTTTCGTTTGGTTGTAGCATACCATATAGCTTTGCAATTTTCATGTCTATATCTGCTATTATAGGAAAATCGAGATAAATATCTGTTTTTTCTTTCACGTTGTGTATCCATGCTAGATGTGCATGAATACTATCTATACTTAAACCTATTAATTTAGTGTTTAGGTTTTCAAATTCTTGTTTTCTCTCTGCAAAACCAGTTAATTCAGTAGTGCAAACAGGTGTAAAGTCGGCGGGATGAGAAAATAAAATAACCCATTTACCGTCTGCATAATCTGATAATCTTAATGATCCATGAGTGGTATTAGCTTCAAAATCGGGTGCATCGTCACCTATTCTTGGGATACTATTTATTGTATTCTCTGTAAATTCCATTATTTATTCATTTTAATTAGGTTTTAAAAGCATTGTTACAAGTGGTTAAATTTAGAAAAGAGGAATTTCTTTGTTTATTTCGTAGCTCTCATTCCTCTTTTAGACCTATTAGTTTTTTATCAATTTTAGAATAGTCATAAAAACCATAGGACGGTACCCACTTTTGCAATGTACATAATAGATTTCATTATTTAATTATTTTTTGTAATATTATCTTAGTAACTTACACCTTCCTGTTTTTCTTACCCAGTCGGTACCTTTTAAAATAAAATCAGTGTAAAAATGGGTTTTAAGTATGTGTCTTAGGGTCACAAAACTATTTTCTACTTCCTTAATAGGCTTCTGCTTATTCGAGGAGATCAATCGTTTATAACTGCCTTTCCGTTGTTTTTGATATAATATGCTACTTGGTATAAATTTATTGTGCTTTCATGATGTTTTTTAATTTAGATATTCTTAAATTACGTAATATTAAAGTTATTGAACAATAACCTTTGTTACAGAAAGATCATTTAAAAAATGTTTTGATTTTAAATGCTATACACATAAAAAAGATTGCATAAATATATCTGGCAGTGATATAACATACTATGATAACTATCTTTTTATTAATCTAATTAAATAATTGATTTTAGGGAAATTTTAATTAAAATTATTTTAAAAATATAGTAAACAATGTTTTAGTAAAGATACTTAGTATTTAGATTAAAATGAATTTTAGTACAGGTTGTTAGATATGATAAATGTTATACCAATAGTAAGTACCAACCATTAATTGTAGATAGAAAAAACATAAATTATGAAAAAAATTCTTGTACCTATAGACTTTTCAGATCATTCAGATTATGCGTTAGAAGTTGCAGCTTTTTTAGCAAATAACCAAAACGCTGAGATTGTAGTACTTCATATGTTAGGTCTTTCAGAAGCTATACTAACTAAAGACGATCCTCAAGATGCTACAGAAGCGATGTATTTTATGAAATTGGCAGAAAAGAGATTTAAAACCTTTTTGGATAAAGAATATCTTAAAAATATTGAAGTAACAGAAACAGTACAGAATTACAGAATATTTAGTGAGGTTAACGATGTAGCTAAAGAACATGGTGTAGATTTAATTGTTATGGGGTCTCATGGAGCAAGTGGATTTACTGAAGTTTTTGTAGGCTCTAACACAGAAAAAGTAGTTAGAACTTCTGATATTCCTGTCTTAGTTGTTAAAGAACGAATGAACGATTTCGATATTAAAGACGCAGTATTTGCTTGTGATTTTAAAATTGAAAATATAAAAGCTTACCACGATGCAATGAGATTATTTAAATCTGTAAATGCTACTATACATTTACTTTATATTAATCTGCCTGGAGAACGATTTAAAAACACACTCCAAATGGAAGAAAAAGTTAAATCCTTTTTATACAAAGCAGGTGAAGGTAGTATAGATAATTTTGATAAAGTAGTCTATTATAACGATTATACTGTAGAGAGTGGCGTTTTTAATTATTGTAAAAAAATAAATGCTGACGTTATTGGAATACCAACACATGGTCGTCGTGGATTGGCACATTTTTTTAACGGAAGCATAGGAGAAGACATAGCTAATCACTCTAATAAGCCTGTAGTGACATTCAAAATATAATTTATTTTCTATTTATACACAACTAGCTAGCTAGCTAGCTAATTAAACATAAAAAATGTCCGCGAAAATTCGGACATTTTTTAAAAATCATTAAAAAGTGGAATCGTTACAAAATTAGCAACAGAGTCATATATAATATTCTATTTTGATAAATGATATAATTATTTTTTTACCATTATTTTTTCTCTATAAGAACCTTCAGAATCCGTTAGATTAAGAATATACATACCGTTACTAGGGAAACTTGGATTTATAGAAATTAGACTGCCTTGATTTTGAATTTTTTTATAAAATACTTGTTGTCCTGATACATTAGCAATTGAAATTTGTACGTTAGAATAATTTAGAGATGGATTTAGTTTTATTTTTACCTCTTCTGATACAGGATTTTTAATAAGGAAGTATTTATTATTCACTACTATTCCTTTTTCATCAATATCTAAAGTATGATTTCTGATTTCATGTAGAGCAAAGTCTGTATTTTCTTTGCTAAGAGTTACGTGTTTCTCATTAGTATCTGGGCTATAAGTGTTTGCGAAAGGGGAATCTCCTATATTTGGAGTTGCATACCAATTTTTTTCATTATTTATAGCTAATGCACTAAGTGTAGGTATAAAAGAAAAATCATCTTGCTTTACTGCATTTTTTAATTGCGTAGCAAATGATTGATCACTAGCTCCAAGAGCTTCTTTTATACTGGCCGTTCCTCCAGGAGTACTATCTAGTCCATCAGTATAATCAAAAGACTGTGACTTATAAGTATCCTCATAATCATTAAACCATCCATCTAGAAACAGATCACAAACTACAATTGTTTGGTTAGCTTGTGGAGCAAATTTCAAGGACACATCTACATCATAAAGTAAAGAATGCGTTAATTTTTTTTCATCTATAATAGTTGCGCTTGGATCTCCTATCATCGTAGACTTTCCACTACCATTTGTAATAGCTATATTACGAACATTTTTAGGAAAACCTAAATCATCTAACTCTTTCTGAAAAACTTCTCTAAAATCAGGAGCTCCAACAGGTAATAATAAGGTAGAATCTTGCTTGTAGTCTGTGCCAGGTGTAATGTGACCTAAATAATGATCTAAAATCATTTCTTTAGCAGCTGGACTATTGATAGCTGAAATGGCACCTTGTAAAGCGTTTCCACCCGCAGTAAAATAAAAATAATTTACAAAATATTGCATACTTATAGGTAGATTAGCTCCCGTATGAGGTGCGTCAAAAGAAATAAACAATCTAGTATGATGATCTACACTGTTTTTTTCCATTGTAGCTAAAGCGTATCGTGCAATTAACCCTCCCATGCTTGGACCAATAATAACTAACTCTTCATCTCCTGTTTTTTGATTATTAATTTCGGCAATCAATTCAGTTAAGACTAAAGCATTTCTTTGTATGTAATCAGAACCACCATCAATTTCTTTTCCTGATTGTGTGTATTTAGGGAAATTTAATATTACAACATCATATCCTTCAGCTCGTAATATATCTGCAAGATTTTGGGAATCAAAATTTAAAAGGTTATAAATATCGGCAACACCTTTATTATCACCGGGATCAAAACCATCTATTAAAATAATGGGTTTATCTAATAAGTTGTCAATAGTATCTAAAAAGATTTCGTATTCCCCCTGTCCTTTATATGCTTGAGCTTCATCATACCCTTGATAAGCTGTGCTTGAAGTAATTGTAAGTGCAGTATTTTCAGCTTTTATCTCTATAGAAGATTGCCTCTCTGATATTCTACCGTCTTTATAGAATACTTTAAAATCAATTGTTTTAACACCAGTACTAGAATAAGACACTAAGATGTTTTTTTCTGTATCCAAAGTTCTAAGTCCTTTGTTATCATTAAAATTAGCCTGTATACTTTCTATTTGATTTTTGGCATTTATAAAGCTAAGTTCTTCTTTTAGTTGGAAAGTAACGTTTAAGCCTTCATGCGCTTTTAGTAAAGGAGAAATTATGCAAATTTCTTTTTTAAGAAATTTTGGTTTTATATTTTTTGTAACTTTTTTTAATTTCCCGTTCTTATCAGTTAATGAATTTATATTGCCAGGTGATGATTTATTAATATATTCAAATTCTGAATTTATGATGCCTATTGGTACAACAGTGGTGTTATTTGATATTTTTTCTGTAAACGTATTTATTTTTAAACCTCGGTTTTGATAATCTGAGTTAGCTAACTCTTCATAAACCTGTTTGTACCAATCAGAATCTATTAAACTTTCTTCTGGATTTAATTCTATTAGGTTCGCTGTAGGGTATACTCTATCGTATAAAATATCAGTTTCTAAATTAGATAAATCCATATTGTGCAGTAAATTATCTGCTTTTTTTTGATAAATACTTTGTGAAAAACCACTGAAGCATACAAAAAGTAAGATATAAAAATATTTCATTTAATTATTGTTTTTTAACGTTAACACTTTATTCTTGGTTTCTAATTTATACTTAAAATATCTTGTTAAAAATTAATATTTCTTGTAATTTTTAACAGATCAAGCTTGCATATTTACAAAATTCCTTGTAAAAAACAACAAAAAAAATCATAATATTTGATTTTAACCACAATTTAATTACGGCAAAGCATTGTTTTTTTGATCATGGATACAACTTTCTTAAAATTATATAGCGATATGCCATTCAAAAAAATACACTTTTATAGATAATTTATATTTTTTTTAAAATTGGTATTTTTTTGGATATATATTCGCGAAAATAAATCGCAATGAAACTTTTATCAAATCTTATTATCTAATAGAATAGAAGTTATGGTTATTTTAGCCCCCAATAAGTTCGGAGTGATCTTTTAAATTTCAAATAATACCTTTGATCTATGAAATACAAGAAATGAAGTTGGTAAATCAACACAATGAAAATGATTACTGGTTATATAGGGATAGGAGATGGAGAAATCCGTATCGGAGGTAAAAAGGTTATAGAATGCAGGGGGGAACATCATCAGGATATTCAATACGTTTTGAAAATATTCTTAAGAACCTTTCTAAGTTGCATAAACAACAATAAATAGGAGTGTTTTTTAACAATTCTTACTAATATATTTTATTGGATATTATTATGGTTTGTCTATTTTTGGGGTAAATAGCTAATATTTTAAAACCAACTAATGTATATGTTACAATTTTATTTTAAGTTTTCACCTCTTTTATTGAGGAATATAAACAATCATTTCTTAGGTATGATAAACCGATCTTACCAAAATACTAAATCACAAACCAAAAGATTAGTAAAGTACATAAGCTAATAAGTATAAGAAGCTTCTTTTTCAAGAAACATTAATGGAATAAGCATATCTGTTATTTTTTAGTTCGAAAAGTCATCTCATAGATAACAAAGTAAAAAAACTTTTAAAAACAATAAAGAAAGATTGTTTCTATAAGATTTTGATTGCTAATCTGTGTTCGAGTAGGTGATTTTTTGACATATTGAACAACAGGGGAGAAGCATATACTCATGTTTTGTTTTAGAATTACCGATTAAGAATTCAGCTTTCACTCTCATGTATTTACAATAATTTCATTTTTTTTAAAACCTTATTTAACCCTTTCGTAATGATAAAATTTTATTTTAAAACAGTTCTCTTTTTAATGGGAGCTAATTTGGCAATCGCTCAATCTACAGAGGCTGTTTCTGTAGAAGTAATTAAAAACTATCTAATGGATTCTGGAATTATGAATCAAGAAGATGTACAGGATTTAAAAATCCAATCTAAAACTTTTTCTAAAAGTATGAATGTTACTAATGTATATGTAGTACAGCAATATAAAGGGGTTCCTATAAAAAATGCTATTGGTAGTTTTGTTTTACAAAATGGAAAAGTAGTATATTTTAGAGGGGATTTTTTTACTAATATCTCCTCTAAAATAAATACTATATCTTATTCTATATCACCTGTAAATGCAGTGAAAAAAATTTCTCATTCTCTTGGTTTAGAGATGGTAAATGGTATTAGGGTAATTGACAAAAAGGCACCTGCTGTCAATTCATTTGTTTTATCAAAAGGTAATATTTCTAATGATGAAATACCTGTAGAACTAGTATATGAATTAAAAAATGATAAATTAATTTTATGTTGGGATGTATGTATACATACTAGAGATGGTAAAAATTGGCATAGTATTAGAATAGATGCAAATACAGGTGAAGGACTAAGTAAAAATGACCTGATACTTCATTGTTCTTTTGATAATCATTCAAAAGTTTTTAAAAAGACAAGTACTAGCTCTGTCTTAAAAAATGAAACTATAGCTTCTGCTATGTTGACTAATCCAGTTTATAATGTTTTTCCTATTCCGATAGAAAGTCCTAATCATGGAGAAAGACAGTTAATTTCAGGGAAAGAAGATCCAAAAGCTTCTCCTTTCGGATGGCATGATATTGATGGTTTTGATGGCGCAGATTTCACCACTACACAAGGTAATAATGTGTATGCTTCTGAGGATCAATTAGGGAAAAATAAAATTGGAAAACAACCAGATGGAGGTGCTAATCTAGTTTTTGATTATCCGTATGATCCTTCGGCTACTGTAGGGGCTTTCCAAAATGCTTCTATTACTAATTTATTTTACATGAATAATGTAATACATGATGTGTGGTATAGATATGGATTTGATGAATCTTCTGGAAATTTTCAAGTGAATAACTATGGAAAAGAAGACGGGGCAAAAGATCCAGTAATAGCGGAGGCACAAGATGGTTCAGGCAGTGATAATGCAAGTTTCGGAACTCCTGCTGATGGTAATAGTCCAAGAATGCAAATGTTTTTATGGAACACCTCTCCTAAATTAAAGTTTAAAGTTAATAATACGGATCTAGAAGGGATTTATAATGTGGTAAATAATAGTTTTAAAAATATTGTTTCTCCACCCATTTTACCAAATAGTATTACTGAAGATTTGGTTTTGGCAATTGATGATGATCCTACAGATGGGGTTAATAATGTGTGTTCTGATTTAATTAATGAGGATGAACTAAAAGGAAAAGTAGCTGTGGTAAGAAGAGGTGAGTGTAATTTTACGGCCAAGATTAGAAAATGTCAGAATGCCGGGGCTCTAGCCGTAATAGTGGTTAATAATGAACCAGGGGATTTTGATATGGGAGAAGAAGGTATTTCCAGTCTGTTTTTTACGATTCCATCTGTAGCTATTAACCAAAAAGATGGTGAAGCTCTTATTGCGGAGATGGCTTTAAGCGTAGTAAATGTATCATTAGCGTCTATTGATCCTTACAATTATATGGGTGTTGATGGGGCATTTGATAATGGGATTATAATGCATGAGTACGGGCATGGTATTTCCAATCGTTTGGTTGCGGGATCTAAAAATGTAGATTGTCTTTTTAATGTTGAACAAATGGGAGAAGGTTGGTCTGATTGGTTTGCTTTAATGTTGACAATCAAGACTGGAGATAAAGGTACTGACTCAAGAAGGATTGGGACATTTGCAAAAAACCAGCCTAATGATGGATCGGGATTGAGAAAATACCCTTATAATGTTGATCTAAAGATAAACCCTGTTACCTATGATGATGTTAAGAATGAAATAGATTTCTCTATACCGCACGGAATTGGATCTATATGGGCTTCTATACTTTGGGATATGACATGGGCTTTTATAGAGCGTGATGGATTTGATTCAGATCTTTATGAGGGAACAGGTGGTAATAATTTAGCGATGCATCTAGTTATAAATGGGTTAAAGATACTAAATTGTAGTCCTGGTTTTGTAGATGGAAGAGATGCTATTCTTAAAGCAGCAGAATTGATGCCAAATAGTGACGATAACAAATGTATAATTTGGAATGTTTTTGCAAAAGAGGAGTGGGTTATTCTGCTGAGCAAGGATCATCTGATGATAGAATGGATCAAAAAGCAGCTTATGATTTGCCTCCAGTAGAAGTTTTGCATTGTACAGGGGTATTATCTATTAAAAAATCTGTCACAGAATTATTTACTATAACGCCTAATCCTTCTAAAGGAGTATTCGATGTTAGGGTATCAAAAAATATAGGAAATAGTATTATATCTATATTTGATATGAACGGTAGAGTTGTGTTTAAAGAAAAATCTGAACTTAAGGATGTTCATCGTGTGCAAACAAATATTAGATCAGGAGTCTATATACTTAGGGTAGAAACGGAAAATGATTATATGGTATTCAATTCTAAAATAATAATTAAATAATTCTTAGGCTTTGATTACTTTTTATAAAAGGAAGTGTTTTATTACGCTTCCTTTTTTCTCTAGACAGTTCGTTTTGCAGTTTCTTTTAATGTTTGAGTTAAATCATTCTCATACAAGTCAATAAAATAGTTTATCTGTTCTTTATCTTCAGTAGTAACAACTTTTTTTACCGATGTTGTAATATGTAGACCCTGTTTTGGTAGTGCGTGAGAATATTTTTTTATTTTAATACTGTTCTATTCTTTTCGATAATATAAAAAAAGAACATCATCAATTAATATTTATTAATTTTTAAGTTTACATACTTTTTGAGATACATCCTTGTAAACACAGCTTTTGGGATTGATCCTTACCCTTGATTCGTTTGTATGTACATTTTGTAATAACTCGTCATATATAGGTATAAAAAAACGGTTTTTCAAAAGAGAAAAACCGCATCATTACTGCTGTTAGGCTTAGTAGCGGGAACAGGACTCGAACCTGTGACCTTCGGGTTATGAGCCCGACGAGCTGCCTACTGCTCTATCCCGCGCTATTCGGTGGCAAATATACAACCTTTTATGGATAAAACAATGTTGTTTTAATAAAAAAAATAAATTAAATTATAACTGTCTTTTTTTTAACGTGTTAGAATATGTTAAAACAAATATTTCATCATCTAAGCTTTAATTGTTTTTGTGATAAAGAGTGTAATTGATACAATTCAATTTGTTGATGTATAGAATTCGAGCATATAGTTAATACTTTACCGTTATTTTTATTATGATTGGTGTTCTTTGTTATTGTAATCTTCGGGTTATGAGCCCGACGAGCTGCCTACTGTTTAGTGTCGGATAAAAAAAATAGGAGTATCAATAAATGAAATAGGATTCAGATGTTTTTACCTGTTAAATATATTGTAAATTCTATAACGGATGTTTAAATAATACCATTTCCCTTATGAGTTTACTGTAAAAGAAAATGTCTTATTTTTTTAAGAAGCAGATAGGGGAAAAGAATGTTTTATTGCAGTAAATTCATTAGAAAAAAGGTATAAGAGGTTTGTTTGTGATCTAAGATTTAATGGATGGCTAGTTTTTATCAGTTAGATTGAGATTTATTGTTGATTTGAGTATTGATTTCCCCAATATAATTAAGTACTTCATCTTTGCCTAAACCAGAGGAAGAAGAAGTGATAAAATAAGAAGGCATTTCTTCCCAATAATTAAGCATTTCTTTAATATAGTTCTCTATTTGGATTGTTAATTTAGCTTTAGGAAGTTTG
Source organism: uncultured Flavobacteriaceae bacterium (assembly GCA_963768325.1). Lineage (GTDB taxonomy): Bacteria > Bacteroidota > Bacteroidia > Flavobacteriales > Flavobacteriaceae > Aquimarina. Next base: position 16,554 of record CAVYIL010000192.1, read on the forward strand.
TCGGATTTAGTAAAAATTATAGAAAAAGGGATTTGATTTTTGCTTAACCACTGCATAAATTCGAGATCTATTTTCTGGGGATTATGACGACAATCTATCAATACAAAAGCGCTAATTAATTGTTTTCGTTTTGCAAAATATTGAGTAATAAATTTTTGAAACACTTTTTTAGTAGATTTGGCTACCCGAGCATATCCATAACCAGGTAAATCTACTAGAAACCAATTTTTGTTGATGAGAAAGTGGTTGATTAATTGTGTTTTACCAGGTCTGCCAGAAGTTTTAGCAAGACTTTTGCGATTAGTAATCATGTTGATCAATGAGGATTTTCCAACATTGGATCTGCCTATAAAGGCATATTCTGGAATTTCATTTTTAGGGCATTTGGCAACATCGCTGTTACTCATTACAAATTCAGCAGAACTTATTTTCATAGGATAACAGTATTTAGAAATTACGTAATTGAAGCCAATTATGCAATATCCTGTTAAATTCATCAGGATGTTCCATCATAGCTGCATGTCCACATTTGTCGATCCAGTATAAATCAGAATCAGGAAGCAATCGATTAAAATCATCGGCAACTTCAGGAGGTGTTACATTATCATTCCGTCCCCAAATAATGCAAGTTGGTGTATTCATTTTGGGTAAGTCATTCGCCATATTATGACGAATTGCACTTTTTGCTATAGCAAGAGTTCTGATAAGTTTATGACGATCATTTACTGTGGCATAGACTTCATCTACTATTTTTTTTGTAGCTATAGAAGGATTATAAAACACATTTTCGGCCTTAGCTTTAATGTATTCATAATCTCCACGTTTAGGGTAGCTCTCTCCCATAGCACTTTCATATAAACCAGAACTACCTGTTATAACAAGAGCTTTTACCAGTTCAGGATACATTTTGGTAAACAATAATCCGATATGTCCCCCAAGTGAATTGCCTAAAAGTATTACCTCTTTATCCTCATACCCTAAGTAATCTATAAATTCTTTTAAAAATTTAGCAAAAGTACCAATACTTGTTTTAAGTAAGGGCATTTCATATAGAGGTAGCTCAGGGATCAGAACATTATATCCGTTCTTTTGGCAATAAGAACTTACGCCATCAAAATTACTTAGCCCGCCCATCAATCCATGTAATATTATGATTGGTGAACCAACTCCTATGTCCAGATATTTGTATTTTCCGTTTTTTTTTAATTCGTGCTCCATTAATGCTTCTTACAAGAATTAAAAGCAAATATAGTATTTTCATTATTAGTTTTAGGATTTTTTATTAATACTACGTAATGATTTTTTTTACATTTTTTTTGAATTCTATTCTTTCTTTCTTGTTATTTTTTTTAAAAGTTTTTGATAACTTTTATAGAGTGTTGAGTAACAATTTTTTAAAGAAAACAGAAATTCAGGAATACTTTTCAAAACCCTTTTTAACGATAACTTATTAACAATGTGGTATATTGTGGTAGAAAGTGGGAATATTTTCAATATATTTGGGGTATAAAACTTTTAGGGAAAAGAAGTGATAAATATTATCGGTACATATGAGTGTAAGGCTGATACCAAGGGGCGTCTGATGATTCCAGTTGCTTTTAAGAAACAACTTTTGCCTGTATTAACCGACGGTTTTGTGCTCAAAAGAGGGGTGTTTCAGCCTTGTTTGGAGTTGTATCCGATGGCAGAATGGGATGTTTTGATGCAAAAAATGAACAAACTTAATCGTTTTAAGAAAAAAAATAATGACTTTATCCGAAGATTTACTGCTGGTGTAAAAATAATAGAAATTGATGCCACAGGTCGTCTTTTGATTCCTAAAGATTTAATGAATTTTGCAGGGATAACGAAAGACTTAGTTTTATCTTCTGCAGTAAATATTATAGAAATCTGGGATAAAGATAAATATGAACAGGCAATAGATGATGTAACGGACGATTTTGCAGATTTAGCCGAAGAAGTAATGGGATTTGAAGATGAAACAAATGGAATATCATAATCCAGTTTTATTAACTAGAACTGTAGAAGGATTGGCAATTAAACCCGATGGTATATATGTAGATGTAACATTTGGAGGTGGTGGTCATTCTAAAGAAATATTAAAAAATTTAGGTTCAGACGGAAGATTATACGCTTTTGATCAAGATAAAGATGCTTTATTAAATAAGATAGATGACGATCGATTTGTTTTAATAAATGAAAATTTTAGATTCATTAAACGGTTTCTTAGGTTATATGGAGTAAAAAAAGTTGATGGGATTTTAGGTGATTTTGGAGTTTCTTCTCACCAATTTGATATTGCAGAAAGAGGATTCTCTACTCGATTCGAGGCTGATTTAGATATGAGAATGAATCAAAGCGGTAAGCTATCTGCATGTCAGGTTATAAATGATTATGAAGAGTCTAGCTTACGAAATATGTTTTTTCAATATGGAGAATTGAGAAATGCACCTAAGATAGCAAGAGCAATAGTAATGGCAAGAGAAAATACTCCAATAAAAACAAGCTTAGAATTAAAAGAAGTATTAAAACCTTTTTTAGTAAAACATAAAGAACATAAAATATTAGCCCAGATTTATCAGGCAATTCGGATAGAAGTTAATCAAGAAATAGAAGTATTGAAAGAATTCTTGTTGCAGACCAAAGAATTGCTAAATAAGGACGGAAGGATTAGTTTAATATCATACCATTCTTTAGAGGACAGATTAGTAAAACGTTTTATTAGAGATGGAATATTTGAAGGAGAACCCGAAAAAGATTTATATGGTAATATATATGTTCCTTTCAAAAAAGTAGGAAAATTGATTGTTCCTGAAGTTGAAGAAATTAAAATAAATAATAGAGCAAGAAGTGCTAAATTAAGAATAGCAAAACGAATTTAAGAAATGTATAACTATTAAGGAGTAAAATGAAAAAAAGGATATATGATATTTTAAAAGGGAGGTTTCTTATTGCAGACGATGCAATGAAAAACTGGAGAATGCTTCTTTTTTTATCCTTTTTAGCAATAGTTATGATAGCAAGCTCGCATAATGCAGAAAGCAAAGTACATAAAATAGCAAAGTTAAATAATGATGTACGAAAGCTTAGAACACAATTTGTAGATGGTAGAACAGAATTAATGCAACTAAAGATGGAGTCTTCTGTAATCGAAAAGATGACTCTAAAAGGAATAAAACAACCAACAATACCACCAAAGAAAATAATTGTAAAAAATAAGTCATTTTGGCAATAAAAGAAAAAAACATATTAAACCGATTGTACTTTGTAGCAGGGTGTATGCTCATCTTTGCCATTGTTGTAATTGTTAAGTTGGTAAATATACAATTTGTTGAAGGGGATGCGTATCGAAAAAAAGCTGAAGACAGGGTTTTTAAAACCTTTGATATATCTGCCAACAGAGGAAACCTGTACGATTGCAAAGGAAATTTATTGGCAACATCAGTATCAAAATTTGACATACGATTTGATGCAATTACCGTGACAGATAAAGATTTTAGAGAACAAATTATGCCACTTTGCAAAGAACTATCAAAAGAGTTAGGGAAAGAGGCGTCATATTATGATAAATTACTAAGAACAGCGAGAGCTAATAAAAATAGATATTTATTGATTCATAGAAATATGGGGTATTCTCAATATATGAGAATCCGAAATTTTCCATTATTTAATCTAGGGGCTAATCGAGGAGGATTAATAGTAGAGCAACGAACTATAAGAGAGCATCCTATTGGAAAAATAGCAGAAAGAACAGTTGGATACGAGAGACAAGATGAACAAGGATACTATACAAGAGTTGGACTAGAAGGAGCTTATGGTGTTTACTTAAGAGGAAAAGAAGGAAAGAGAAAAAAACAAAAAATAGCAAAAAATCAATGGAAACCTATAGGGGATGTTAATGAAGTAGAACCGCAAGACGGATACGATGTTATATCTACAATAGATGTTAATATTCAGGATATAGCACATCACGCTTTATTAAATAAATTAGAAGAATATGAAGCCGAACATGGCTCAGTCGTGGTTATGGAAACTAAAACAGGAGAAATAAAAGCAATTTCTAATTTAGGAAGAACCAAGTCCGGTAAATATTATGAAAAATTAAATTATGCAGTAGGAGAATCACATGAACCAGGGTCTACTTTTAAATTGATGACGATGATTGTAGCGTTAGAAGATAAAGTAATAGATTCTAGCTATGTTGTTGATACAGAAAATGGAAAAGTAAAATTTTAGGATAGAACAGTAAAAGATTCACGTATAGGAGGGTACGGAAAAATATCTGTAGCAAAAGCCTTTGAGCAGTCCTCTAATACAGCCTTTGCTAAGTTTATTGACGAAAATTATAGAAAAAAGCCCAAAAAGTTTGTAGATCGATTGATTAATATGGGTCTCAATCAAAAATTAGGGTTGTCAATTAAAGGAGAAGGGAAGCCTAAAATCCCATATCCTGGAGATAAAAATTGGTATGGTACTACATTACCTTGGATGGCTCATGGATATGGAGTATCACTAACACCATTGCAAACATTAACTTTTTACAATGCAATAGCTAATGATGGTGAAATGGTAAAACCTAGATTTATAAAAGAAGTTAAAGTTTGGGATAAAACAAAAAAGAAGTTTGAGAAAGAGGTGCTAAACCCTGCAATATGCTCTAGAGAAACGGTGAAAATAGTTCAGGAAATGATGAAAAATGTGGTTAAAAGAGGAACAGCAACGAGTATCAAAGCAGACAATTTTTTAATAGCAGGAAAAACAGGAACGTGTTGGGGGAACTATGGTAATGATAAAGAAAGAGAATATATATCTTCATTTGTAGGGTATTTTCCAGCAGACAAACCCATATACTCATGTATAGTGATTATTCATAACCCAAACAAAGACAAAGGATATTATGGTAGCACAGTTGCTGCTCCCGTATTTAGAACTATTGCAACCAAGATATACAACGATATACCTGTAATTGACGAAGTGTTTTTGGATAAGATAGAAAGTAAATTAGTAGATAAAAGCTATAATAATTATTACCAAAAAGCACAAAAACATAAGACAATAATGCCAGATCTAAAAGGAATGCCTGCAATGGATGTAATATCACTTTTAGAAAATATGGGATTAAAAGTACAAATATATGGATCAGGTATTGTGGTAAAACAATCCATAGAGCCAGGATCAAAAGTAAAATATAATCAAACCATAAGACTAGAATTATCGTGACTACGCTAAAAGATATTTTATATAAAGTAGCAATTAATGCTGTGGTAGGAAATACAATTTCTGATATCAACAAAATTGAGTTTGATTCTCGAAAAGTTGGTGAAAATGATGTATTTGTAGCTATTAATGGCACAGAGTCTGATGGACACGATTATATAGAAAAAGCAATAAATCAAGGAGCGATTGCAGTAATATGCGAAAGAATACCTAAAAAAGTTATTCCTGAAGTAACATACGTAGAGGTAGAGAATACTCATATTGCATTAGCAATAATGGCTTCAAACTACTATGACTCTCCATCAGAGAATTTAAAGTTAATAGGAATAACAGGAACTAATGGAAAAACTACTATTGCTACCTTATTGTTTCAACTGTTTAAGAAATCAGGCTATAAAGTAGGTTTACTCTCTACAGTTAAAATTATAATCGATACAATAGAATATCCAGCAACACATACAACTCCAGATTCTTTAACAATTAATAAGTATCTAAAAGAAATGAATGAAGCTGGAGTCGAGTATTGTTTTATGGAAGTGAGTTCTCATGGAATTCATCAAAAACGAACAGAAGGATTGGTATTTGCAGGAGGAGTTTTTACAAACCTCACACACGATCATTTAGATTACCATAATTCGTTTAAAGAATATCGAGATGTAAAAAAAGTGTTTTTTGATAGATTATCAAAAAATGCATTTGCGTTAGTAAATAAAGACGATAAAAATGGAGTATACATGCTTCAGAATACAAAGGCAAAACAATACACCTATGCGCTAAAGTCATTATGCAGATTATAGAGGACAAATTTTAGAAAGTAGCCTAAGAGGGCTTTTACTAAAATTAAATGACCAATGAGGTTTGGACAAAGTTAATAGGTCGTTTTAATGCATATAATTTAATAGCAATTTTTGGAACAGCTAATTTATTAGGATTAGATACCCTAGAAACATTGAGATTGCTAAGTGATTTAGGGAGTGTTGGTGGGCGATTTCAATATTTTATTTCTGATGAAAAAATAACCGCAATAGTCGATTATGCCCATACGCCAGATGCACTAAAGAATGTATTAGAAACGATTAACGATATTAGAACAAAAAACGAAACTTTAATAACTATAGTTGGTTGTGGGGGAGATAGAGATAAAAAGAAGCGACCAGTTATGGGAAATATAGCGGCAAAATTAAGTGATAAAGTAATTTTTACCAGCGATAACCCAAGAACAGAAAAACCAGAAGATATTATCAAAGATGTAGAGAAAGGAGTAGAACCAATAGACTATAAGAAAACTTTATCTATAACAGATAGAGCTCAAGCTATTAAAGCAGCATGTCAATTAGCAGAAGAAAAGGATATTATTCTGATAGCTGGTAAAGGACATGAAACGTATCAAGAGATCAATGGAAAACGAATTGATTTTAATGATTACGAAATTGTAAAAGAAGAATTAAGAAAAATAAGAAAATAATACTTATTTAATTTTTAGAAATGAATAAAAAGGTAACGACCCTATGCTATATTATTTATTCAAATATTTAGAAAATGAATATCAATTTCCTGGAGCAACTCTATTTCAGTTTATAACTTTTAGAGCAGCTCTAGCTATAATATTATCATTATTAATCTCTACAATTTACGGAAAACGTATTATAGAGTTTCTAAGTAAAAAACAATTGGGAGAAAGTATTAGAGAATTAGGACTAGAAGGTCAGAAAGAAAAAGCAGGAACACCTACTATGGGAGGAATAATTATAATATTAGCAACACTAGTTCCTGTATTATTATTTGCAAAACTAGATAATGTATATGTTATGCTATTGATAATAACCACATTGTGGATGGGGGCGATTGGTTTTGTTGACGACTATCTGAAAATTTTAAGAAAAGATAAAGAAGGGTTGGCGGGTAAATTTAAAGTGATTGGTCAGGTTGGACTTGGGGTTATAATAGGATCTGTAATGTACTTTCATAAGGACATAACCATCAAAGAAGAAAAAGTATTTACAAATACAGAACGAATAGAAGGAGTAAGAACTAAATCAGAATTTAATCCTGCTATAAAATCAACAAAAACAACATTGCCGTTTTTTAAGAATAATGAATTTGATTATGCTAGCCTTATAACGTGGATTAATCCAACTTTATCCAATTACGCTTGGTTGGTTTTTATACCAATTGTGATTTTTATAGTTACTGCAGTATCAAACGGAGCAAATCTTACAGATGGCATAGATGGATTGGCAGCAGGCTCATCAGCTATTATAGTACTTACATTAGCATTGTTTGCTTGGGTATCTGGTAACATTATATTTTCAGATTATCTTAATGTTATGTACATACCCAATTCAGGAGAAATGACAATATACATAACCGCCTTTGTAGGTGCTTTAGTTGGATTTTTATGGTACAATACATACCCAGCACAGGTGTTTATGGGAGATACAGGTAGTCTTACCATAGGCGGAATTATAGCTGTGATAGCAATTGCAATAAGAAAAGAATTTTTGATACCTATCCTATGTGGTGTGTTTTTTATAGAAGTAGTATCGGTTATGATGCAAGTAAGTTGGTTTAAGTATACAAGAATAAAGTATGGAGAAGGCAGAAGAATCTTTCTAATGTCACCAATCCATCATCATTATCAAAAAAAGGGAATTCATGAAAGTAAGATAGTAACTAGATTTTGGATAATAGGAATTCTTTTGGCAATCATAGCAGTGATTACGTTAAAGGTAAGATAATATAGAAAAGTAGTGATTAGATTAGAATATAATGAAGATTAGTAATTGAAAGTAGTGAAACAAAATCCTAATATGAACAAACGTCTTGTTATTTTGGGAGCTGGAGAAAGTGGAGTAGGAACAGCTATACTAGGGAAAAAAGAAGGTTTTGATGTATTTGTTTCTGATAAAGGAACAATAGCAGAAAAATATAAAGAAGTTCTTATAAATTATGAAATTGATGTGGAGCAATGCCAGCATACAGAACATAAGATTCTTAACGCAGATATTGTAGTAAAAAGCCCTGGAATTCCAGATAACAATGTCTTGATAAAGAAAATTAGAGAAAAGGGAATTTCAATAATTTCTGAAATAGAATTTGCAGCAAAATTTACATCAGCACTGTTAATCGGTATCACAGGTAGTAATGGAAAAACCACAACAACGATGTTAACCCATCATTTGTTGAAAAATGGAGGATTAGATACTAATATAGCAGGTAATATAGGAGAAAGCTTCGCCAAATTAGTAGCTCTAGATGACAAAGAATATTATGTGTTAGAATTGAGTAGTTTTCAATTAGATGGAATTGAGGATTTTGTCCCTCATATTGCAGTTTTAACAAATATAACACCAGATCATTTAGATAGATATGACAATAATTTTGAAAATTATATAAAATCAAAATTTAGAATAGCTAAAAATCAAACAGAAAAGGATTATTTTATATATGATGCAGACGATAAAGAAATAACGAATTATTTAGTAAAAAATCCAATTCGTTCTAAATTAGTACCATTTTCAATAAAAAATAAAGTTGAAGAAGGAGCATGTTTAGACGGAGAAAACATAACAATAACTATTAATAACACCAAATTTATTATGCCAACAGAAACATTAGCATTAAAAGGAAATCATAATGTGAAAAATGCAATGGCTGCTGCTACAGTATCACAATTATTGAAAATTAGAAAATTAACTATACGAGAAAGTCTTGAAAGTTTTCATGGTATCGAGCACCGATTAGAAAATGTCTTAAAGATAAATAATGTACAGTATATTAATGATTCTAAAGCAACTAATGTTAATTCAGTTTTTTATGCATTGGGAGCAATGAAATCCCCTACCGTATGGATAGTAGGAGGAGTTGATAAAGGGAATGATTATTCGGGATTATATCCATTAGTAAATGAAAAAGTGAAGGCAATAATATGCCTTGGTCTTGACAATTCGAAAATAGTAAATGCATTTGGGAACTGTGTCGATAATATAATAGAAACAGAATCAATGAAGGATGCAGTTAATATGGCATACAAGATAGCAGAACGAAACGATAACGTTTTGTTGTCTCCAGCCTGTGCAAGTCATGATCTGTTTGAGGATTATGAAGAAAGAGGACGGCAATTTAAAGAAGCAGTAAGAGAACTATAAAATAAAGCATTAAAAGTAGTCAATAATATAATTATTTAATACGCAAGAATGACCAAAAGATTGGCAAATATAAAAGGAGATAGAGTAATATGGGCTGTTGTAGCTTTGTTAGCAATATTTTCATTTCTACCAGTATATAGTGCCAGTAGCAATTTAGCATATTTGTATGGAGATGGAGATACCTTCGGGTTTTTGATAAAACATTTTGCGCATCTAACTCTTGGTTTTGGAATCATATATGGAGTACATAAAATACCTTATCACTATTTTAAAGGACTCTCTATAATTATGATACCATTAATAATAATATTATTGTTGCTAACGATGGCTCAGAATACCACTATTGGCGGATCTAATGCAAGCAGATGGATAAGAGTACCTTTTGTTGGAGTAACCTTTCAGACCTCTACATTAGCAGCTGTAGTTTTAATGACATATGTAGCAAGATATTTGTCTAAAATTAATGAAAAAGTAATTACCTTTAAGGAAACACTCATCCCATTATGGATTCCAGTGTTCATTATTTTAATGCTAATTTTACCAGCTAATTTTTCAACAACCGCAATGTTATTTGCTATGATTATGATGTTAGTATTTTTAGGAGGGTATCCTTTTAAATACATATTAGCAATTTTAGGATCTGGATTATTAGTTTTGGCATTTTTTATGTTATCTGCCAAAGCATTTCCAGAAGCTTTTCCTAACAGAGTAGATACGTGGATAAATAGATTAGAAAATTTTGCTGGTAATGCAGATACAGAAGAAAATTATCAAATAGAACGAGCAAAAATAGCAATAGCAAGAGGAGGAATAATCGGTAAAGGACCAGGAAAAAGTGTACAGCGAAATTTTTTACCACAATCTTCCTCAGATTTTATTTATGCCATTATAATTGAAGAATGGGGTTTAGTAGGAGGTGTTTTTTTAATGTCACTATATATACTCTTACTATTAAGATTAGTGATAGTAGCAAATAGTTGTATAGATATTTTTGGTAAACTATTGACAATAGGAGTTGGTTTACCTATAGTTTTTCAAGCTTTATTAAATATGGCTGTTGCGGTAGAATTATTTCCAGTTACAGGACAAACACTACCACTTATAAGTAGTGGAGGAACATCAATTTGGATGACCTGCTTAGCTATAGGTATAGTATTAAGTGTAAGTAGAGAAAGAAACGATAAAGAGGAAGAAATTAGTAAAGAAAGTGTAAAACAAGAAAATCCATTAGAAATTCTAAGTGAAGCGATATGAGCAAAGGACTAAGAATAATATTATCAGGAGGAGGAACTGGGGGACATATTTATCCCGCAATATCTATTGCCAATGAATTGAGCAATAGATACCCTGATGTTTCAATATTATTTGTAGGAGCTAAGGACCGTATGGAGATGCAAAAAGTACCACAAGAAGGATATGAAATTGTGGGGTTGTGGATTAGTGGTATACAACGAAAATTGACGTTAAGTAATCTCCTGTTTCCAGTCAAATTATTAACAAGTTTTTGGGAATCTATAAGAATAATTAAAAAATTTAAGCCAGATGTGGTAATAGGAACCGGAGGGTTTGCAAGTGGACCCATATTAAAAATGGCAAATTATAAAAAGGTGTCAACAGTAATTCAGGAGCAAAATTCATTTCCAGGAATCACAAACAAATGGCTCGCTAAAGGAGCAGATAAGATATGTGTCGCATATGATAATATGGAACAGTTTTTTCCAAAAAATAAAATAGTAAAAACAGGAAACCCTGTAAGGCAGGATCTGTTGGACATTGAAGGAAAACGAGAATTGGCGATTAATAAATACCAATTAGAACCTAATAAAAAAACAATTTTGGTACTAGGCGGTAGTCTTGGAGCAAAAAAAATAAATCAAGTAATAGAAAAGGAACTTGAATTTTTTAAGGATAAAGAAATTCAAGTCTTGTGGCAATGTGGGAAATTATATTTTGATGATTATAAAAAATATTTAAGCAATGAAAATATTCAAGTTTTTCAATTTATAGACACAATGGATCTTGCATATGCAGCAGCTGATATAGTTATATCTAGAGCCGGAGCAAGTTCTATTTCAGAGTTGTGTATAGTAGCAAAACCAACAATATTTATACCTTCTCCTAATGTAACAGAAGATCATCAAACTAAAAACGCACAAGCAATAGTAGATCAAGGAGGGGCAATAATGTTAAAAGAAAATGAATTAGAAGAGAAGTTTCAAAAGACAATATCTATGTTATTAGAATCTAAAGATATGCATAAGGAACTTTCTATAAATATAAAAAAATTAGCATTACCAAATGCAACCATTGATATTACAAACGAAATAGAGAAATTAATAAAAAAATAACCTTTTTAATAAATTAAAAGGTAGTCAGTTATAGATGAGTAGTCAATTAGATAAAATAAAAAATATATATTTCCTTGGTATTGGAGGGATTGGAATGAGTGCCCTAGCACGATATTTTAAATATTTAGGAAAAAATGTAGCCGGGTATGATAAAACACCCAGCAAAATAACCTTTGATTTAAAAGAACTAGGAATTGATATTCATTATAATGATGATGTAGAAAATATCCCTGAACTATTTTTAGATAAAGAATATACGATGGTGGTTTATACTCCTGCCATTCCGAAAGACAATAAAGAATATGTATATATACTTGAAAATCAATATAAATTCAAGAAACGAGCCGAAATACTTGGGTTAATAACAAAAGACACATATACATTAGCCATAGCAGGAACACATGGTAAAACAACAACAACCGCTATTTTAGCTCATTTATTAAAAGAAAGTGGAGTAAAAGTAACAGCATTTCTTGGGGGAATTAGTGAGAACTATAATTCTAACCTCATACTCGAAGGTAACGATGTGGTAGTTGTAGAAGCAGATGAATTTGATAGATCGTTTTTGCAATTATACCCCGATATAGTAGCGATAACATCTATGGATGCAGACCATTTGGATATTTATGAAAACCAGAAAGCTTTAGAAGAATCCTTTATGGAATTTTCCCTAAAGGCAAAAGATCACCTTTTAATTCGTAATGGATTGCCCTTGTCAGGAATGACATTTGGCATAGAAGATGGATCAGATTATTGTGCTAAGAATATAAAAATATACAAAGGAGCATATATTTTTGATTTAAAAACACCAGATGGGGTAATTACAAAATTACATTTTAATCTCCCAGGAGATCATAATATATTAAATGCAATAACCGCATTCGCAATATGTAAACTTTATGGAGTTTCGACCGAACTATTAGCAAAAGCATTATTAAGTTTTAAAGGAGTTCAGAGGAGGTTTAGTTATCATATTAAAACAGATGAATTAATATACATAGATGATTATGCACATCACCCAACAGAAATTAATGCGTTATATCAAGCAATAAGAAACATGCATCCTGAAAAAAAGATACTAGCTATTTTTCAACCACATCTATACAGTAGAACAAGGGATTTTGCATCTGATTTTGGAGAAAGCTTAAGTCAATTTGATCAATTATTTCTCTTAGACATATATCCAGCTAGAGAACTTCCGATAGACGGAATAACTTCAGAATGGTTACTTACTCTAGTCAAAAAAGACAATAAAAAGATAGTCAATAAGAAAGATTTAATTAAAGAAATTTCAGCAAGCAATGCACAAGTTATAGTAACAATTGGAGCAGGAGATATAGGAGAAGAAGTAAATAGCATTAAAGAAGCGTTATTAATATGAAAAAGATATTGATATATATAAAATTTATTGGTCTGATATCATTGATAGTTTTTCTGTTTGCGTTTACTAATAATAGAAATAAAAAACGAAAAATAACAGATATTCAAATAGAGTTTATAGAAGAACAGAACCCATATATTAGTGAACAAACGGTTAATAAATTGTTAATACAAAATAAAAATAAAGTGACAACCGTAGGTAAAGAAATTCTAGTTTTGAATGCTTCAGAAAAAAAATTAGATAGTCATAAAATGATTGAGAATTCTGATGTGTATCTTACTGTGAATGGAGAATTTACAGCGAGGGTGAAGCAACGTACGCCTATAGCAAGAGTGGATGCTTTAAAACCATTTTATGTAGATGTAACAGGAAATGTAATGCCTCTGTCAATAGGTCATTCAGCTCATGTGCCTTTAGTACATAATATTTCTAGTAGAGAAATAAAGGAAGTTTACCCCTTGTTAAAAAAGATTTATGAAGATGATTTTTTGAAAAAACATATTGTAAATATCTACAGGAACTCTGAAGGTAACTATGAATTAGGATTAAGAGTATGTACGTTCAAAGTAATATTTGGAAAAATTGAAACTTTGGATAGTAAAGTTAGAAATTTTAAAGCATTTTATAAGAAAGCCTTAAAAGATCAGACTATGGAAAGATATAATAAAGTCAGTTTGCAGTATAGTAATCAAGTAGTGTGTACATTAAAATAGTACCAAAATGGATAGAGAAGTCAATGAAATAGCGGTAGGGCTTGACATAGGAACAACTAAGATTGTTGCTATGGTTGGTAAGTATAATGAATATGGAAAGATGGAAGTATTAGGTGTTGGTAAATCTAAAAGTTTAGGTGTTCACCGTGGGGTAGTAAATAATATAACCCAAACAATACAGTCCATACAACAAGCCGTGTTAGAGGCAGAAAGTACTTCTGGCATGAAAATAAAAAATGTAACAGTAGGTATTGCAGGTCAGCATATTAGAAGTTTACAACATAGTGATTATATAACTAGAGCTAATGCGGATTCAGTTATAGACGAAGACGATATAGAGCAATTATGTAATCAAGTACATAAATTAGTAATGCTACCTGGTGAAGAAATATTACACGTATTACCACAGGAATATAAAGTCGACGGACAAGGAGAAATAAAAGAGCCTGTAGGGATGTTTGGAGGAAGGCTAGAGGCTAATTTCCATGTAGTAGTAGGACAGGTAACCTCAATCCGAAATATAGGAAGGTGTGTCAAGAGTTCTGGGTTAGAATTATCAGAAGTCACCTTAGAACCATTAGCTTCTGCTAACGCAGTATTAAGTCAAGAAGAAAAAGAAGCAGGGGTCGCTCTGATTGATGTAGGTGGTGGAACTACTGACTTAGCAATCTTTAAAGATGGGATTATTCGCCATACAGCAGTTATTCCTTTTGGAGGAAACGTAATTACCGATGACATTAAAGAAGGATGTTCTATTATAGAAAAACAAGCAGAATTGCTTAAAATTAAATTCGGATCTACTTGGCCAGGGGAAAATAAAGACAATGAAATAGTTTCTATTCCTGGTCTAAGAGGAAGAGAACCAAAAGAGATTACTCTTAAAAACTTGTCTAAAATTATTCACGCACGAGTAGTAGAAATAATAGAACAAGTCTTTTTAGAAGTTAAGAATTATGGGCATGAGTCTCCAAAGAAAAAATTAATAGCAGGAATAGTTCTTACAGGTGGAGGTTCGCAATTAAAACACCTTAAGCAACTTGTAGAATACATAACAGGAATGGATACCCGTATAGGGTACCCTAATGAACATCTTGCTGGGGATAGCGATCCAGAAACTACCAGTCCTATGTATGCAACAGCAGTGGGATTAGTTATGGATAGTCTTGCACACCTTAAAAAGCAGAAAAAAGCAGAAGTAAAAGAAACACTGATAGAAGAACAATTAAAAGAGCACTCAAACACGAACCAACAAGAAAGTATAAAGGAAGAGGAAGAAACTGTGGTTGATTTTAAACCTAGGAAGAATATATTAGAAAAATGGACAGAAAAATTCAAGGAATTTTTAGATAATGCTGAGTAGTCAAGTCAGGGGAGAAGTTATTGTTTTGATCAGAACAATTTTAAAAAAAAAGTATAGTATAGAAAAGAAAGAGAATCAGAAAATTGGCAATTATGAGTAATAATGAAGAATTTGAAAATATTTCGTTTGATTTACCCAAAAATCAATCTAATGTGATTAAGGTTATTGGTGTTGGGGGAGGAGGCAGCAATGCTATCAACCATATGTTTCAACAAGGAATTAAAGGTGTGGATTTTGTAATCTGTAATACCGATTCACAAGCCTTAGACAATAGTTCTATTCCGAATAAGATTCAATTAGGAGTGTCATTGACAGAAGGTTTGGGAGCTGGAGCTAATCCAGAAGTAGGAGAACAAGCTGCTGTAGAAAGTTACGAAGAGATTAAAAGGATGTTAGATACCAATACCAAGATGATATTTATCACTGCGGGTATGGGTGGAGGAACTGGTACAGGTGCTGCACCTGTCATTGCCAAAATGGCAAAAGAATTAGACATCCTAACAGTTGGAATTGTAACTATTCCGTTTCAATTCGAAGGTCGAATGCGTAATGAGCAAGCTCAATTAGGAGTAGAAAAACTAAGGCTTCAAGTAGATTCTCTAGTCGTTATAAATAATAATAAATTAAGAGAAGTATATGGTAACTTAGGTTTTAAGGCTGGATTTTCTAAAGCTGATGAAGTTCTTGCTACTGCATCTAGAGGAATTGCAGAAGTAATAACACATCATTATACCCAAAATATTGACTTACGTGATGCGAAAACAGTGCTAAGTAATAGCGGTACAGCAATCATGGGATCTGCTTCTGCTGCTGGTGCTAAAAGAGCTAATGATGCGATAGTGAAGGCATTAGATTCTCCTTTGTTAAATGATAATAAAATAACAGGTGCTAAAAACGTACTTTTATTAATAGTCTCTGGGAAAGAAGAAATTACAATTGATGAAATAGGGGAAATCAATGACCATATACAACAAGAAGCTGGGCATGGTGCTAACATTATTATGGGTGTTGGAGAAGATGAATCTTTAGAAGAATCTATATCTGTTACAATTATTGCAACTGGTTTTAATGTAGAGCAACAAGATGATATTGTAAATACCGAGACCAAAAAGATAATACATTCATTAGAAGAGGGGCAACGAGCAACAGCGTTAGAATTAAGTCCAAAATCTACCAGTAAGACCACTCCAACCTTATCTCCTATATCTCAAAAAAAAGATACAAATGAAGAACCAAAAGCGGAGGCTAATATTATTAAACATGAATTATTACTAGAAGAAGAAAAAGAAAATATTTCAGAATCTACGTTATTACCAACAACTGATTTTCTTAAAAATATAGATGTAGAATGTGAAATGTTTGATCCACACTCTGCAGAAAACGATTTTATAATCATTAATACCCAGGATATCATTAAACAAATAGAAGTAAATGATGCCAAAGAAGAGAATGATCAATTTACATTAGCTTTTGATATGCCTGAAAAAGAAAGCTCTAAAGAAGCTTCAAATGAAAGGGATTATAAATATTCATCTTCTAAATCTGATGATGATGATGAGAAACCTATAGTTTTTGATCTTACGGATGATATATTAGAAGTGCAAGTAAATAAGCCAATAGAAGTTACACCTGTAGGCGAAAAAGCATCCGAAGGGGTTCGAAAATATAGTTTAGAGGACTATATGGAAGAGGAAAAAAGATTAATAAACGCAAAGTCTACTCCAAAAGTTATCGATGAAGAAGTAGTTTTCAAAAAGAAAATTTCAACTCCGCCTGTACAACCAGAAAACACAGAAAATATAGACCCTATTGATCAGCCAATATCAGAAACTTTACGAGCAAGAGCAGCAGAACGACGTGCTAAAATGAAAGAATTTAATTATAAATTTAAGAATACTAGCTCCAATATTGATGATATCGAAAAAGAACCAGCATACAAAAGGGCTGGGATCGATGTAGTTTCTAAACCAGAATTATCTGGACTTTCAAGAACTACACTAAGTAGTGATGAAAATGATGATATACAACTAAGGAAAAATAATTCTTTTTTACACGACAATGTAGATTAAAAAAGAATAGGTATAATTTAGTTTTTTAAATTAAAAAAATATTAGATAAACCGATAATCTTTATAGAGATTATCGGTTTATTTTTTATCTTCGCAATCCTAAATGATACATGTAATTAAAAAAACAATTACCATGAGTTTACAGCAAGAAGTAATGAATGCGATGAAAGATGCGATGAGAGCTAAAGACACTAACGCTTTGACTTCGTTGCGTGCAATAAAATCTGCAATTTTGATAGCTCAGACAGAAAGTGGAGCCAAAGAAGAGTTGACAGAAGATCAGGAATTGAAAATATTACAGAAGTTAGTTAAACAACGCAAGGATAGTGCTGTCATTTTTGCAGATCAAGGACGTAATGACCTTGCTGAACCAGAATTAGCACAAGCCAAAGTAATTGAACAGTTTTTGCCAAAGCAACTTGGAGAAGAAGAAATTGAAAAAATAATTGCAGATATAGTAGAAAAATCAGGAGCAGACGGAATGAAAGATATGGGTAAAGTGATGGGTATGGCTTCTACCCAACTAGCAGGAAAAGCGGATGGAAAAACCATTTCTACTATTGTGAAAAATAAATTAGCATAAAATAAACAGCTGTTTTTTTCTAAATGAAAACAGATGTTATTTAGGCCGCGTGGCGCAACTGAATAGCGCATCAGATTTCGGCTCTGAGGGTTGGGGGTTTGAATCCCTTCGCGGTCACAACAACAAAGCGTAATGCATTTATTATTAATGTATTACGCTTTGTTGTTTAGGAACTTAGTCAGTATATAGTCAGTAATTTTAAAAAGCTTATTACAATTCTTGAAAAACGGTTATTTTCTAAAATCCCAAGGCCCTCTTTTAGATTCTTCATTAATAAAATTTAAAACAATAGTATTTTAGCCCCCAATAAGTTCGGAGTGTTATTTTAAATTTCAAATAATACCTTTAAGATATGAAATACAAGAAATGGAGTTTATCCGAAAAGTTAGAAATTTTAGCCTACTCTCTTCTATTTCTTTATATTCTGTATGCATCATAATTTAATCTTTTAGCACAATTAAGTTACATATAAATAATTAAAACCCTAATAATTAACACTCAATAATTCCATGGTAGTTTCTAAAAAACCTGAAACATCTTCTTTATATTTTATTTTTTTGATTAAAAAGACCTGATTATTAGCGTATATTTTTTTCGTTTTTGAAATTGCAACCAACTCTGTAGAGGTTAATGCAATTTTTACACTTGTACTGGATGCATTCAGCAAAAATAAAATCCATTTTTTCCAACAGTAATCGTAAATATGAAATATAGATAAATTTACCTCATTATAAAATTCTATTGTATTGGGGGCATTGCTAGGGTCATATAACATTATGGCTATCCCTTCCAAATCATCAATTTTCTTAGTGAATTCAGTAGTTTTATTATAGGATGCGATTTTAAATTTAGTAACGATCTCTTTGGTGTCTTCTTCTTTTACGCCTCTGAATTCCATTCCGTGTTTTGTGATTTTATTGTAGCCATTAGAATCATTAGCATGGCGGAGAATATAACTTTCGGTTGGTATATTTACAACTTCGGAAATATCAAAGCTTCCTTGTATATGCTCTATCGTATTGGATAATAAGTAATTCTGGTTATAGTCTATATTTACAGTTTTAGCGATATCATCAATATCAATTTTAAGATTAAAACAATCATTTAAATTATTAATATAATCTATCACTGACCATTCCGGTAAATATCTTGAAAAATCTATAGTTGGATGAAAATCTATAAACTCTTTAGGATCATCGATTGAACTTAATACAATTTCATAGGATTTGGGATAAACATTATCCTTATGATGATAATAATATACAAATATATCATCTATATCTAAATCGATATCAACATAGCCTTTATACTCTCTTGCTAAATAATCATAAAACTCTAGTTTTAAATCGTCATTAACCCATATCCTAATACCAAATAAGGCTTCTGGAGAAGAACTTTCAGCCATATCTAATGAATAATGAAATCGAAAACTTTTCTTTTCTGTGATTTTTACACTTTTAAATGAAACATAAGTAAGCCATGAATCGGCTATATCGGTCGATTTTCCTCCTGGTTCTGGTAATATTGGAATCTTAGTTAATGTGGGATCTAGATAAATATTTTCTGTTGCCTTATTGACTAATACAGTTGTATTATTATTGTTTTTAGAATACATCAAAATTCTATTCATAATAGGATCGGATACAAATGTACCTGTTAAACGATAGCCTATATGATTAAATATATTATATAGTGGAGCAAGTAAAAATACTTGTGGAGATACTACATTATAATTAGATGCTATTACATAGTCTGTTGTTTGTTCGTAATAATTGACTAACAGATTATTTTCAGCATCTCTTCCGTTAATTTCTTCTTTATATTGAATAAAAGGATGTTTAAGGTTTGGTTCACCAGTCCAGAACAGCTCTTTATAGGATATAACCGCCATTTGCCATTGTATCTCTGGAAATATTTTAGTAGCTCTATATTTGGACTCCCAGTTCCAAGCAGGATAAGCCGACAATAAGGTATCGCTCTTTTCGCTATAGGGTACATCTTTGGGGTTATGTCCCATTACATTATAGTCTGGAAAAAAATCACTTATTTTTTTGTCCTTTATGGTTAATAATTTAGATCCTATTCGAATATTACATTTTCGGAATCCTGGTAATAGGGATAGTTGTATTATCTGAGCATCAAAAGCTGCAATCCCTATAAATAGCTTACAAGGGATCTTTTTTCGTTTATTAGCCGATACCATAGAAATACTACCTAATGCCAAAAATGTTTTTTCATTTTCTATGAGTCGAATTGGATAGGTATTATGAGGCACTTTGAATCGTTCATAAAAAGAGTTGTTTTCATCCAACATCGTTAAATCCTTGCTGACATAATCTAGTTCAATATCCTTAACCACTATTCGTATATTACTCATCTTAATTGCTTTTTTTTTAGAAAGTATTGTTATTGGAATATGCGGTATAGTTATTCTTTGAAAACTTTAACTCTTCCTCATATATAAATTTATTTTCCTGAAAACGTTGTACTTTTTTGGTTTCTGCTGATACCCTTTCCCAACGACCCTCTATTAGTATTCTGACATCGATACTGGTGGCTATAAGATGCGCTAAATCGTTGGTATACCCATACCCTGTATTAATAGCAACTGTTACGGTATCTTTTATCGTATAGGTTACTTGGTTGCCATTTGTTTCTTTATATTTTTGGGGTTTAAGGGTGTGTTCTAATTTTAATTTCCCCCTTAAATAGGAACAAAGATAAAATCCAAAATTATTGAGATGGAATACTTGTTTTAGTAGGTATATCGATTCGCTAATAATTACTATTGTTTTTTTTAGTTCTACTCCATTACAACTAATGATTAATTGTAGTGGGTTTAGTACTTCATCAATTACTAATAGAGATAAGGGTAGATTAAATTGAAATACTTTGGTACTTGGTGGGGCATAGTTTTCTGAGAACAGTTCTATGTTTTTATTATCCCGAATGGATACTTTGATAGGGTTTTGCCCATTGGTGTATAATGGAAAGGTCAGTAAACCGTCTTTTGGAACTTGAATATCTTGAATAGCATAATCTAAAAAAGCAATAGGATCTGTATCATCGAATAGGGCTGGTTTATGATTTTTGATAATATAAAATTCTGGTAATGTTAAAGTATCTACGATTGTCCCTGTATCGATTTCTATCTCCTGTATTTCAATTCTAACCTTTTTATATAGACCTGTTTTAGTTTCGATACCTATACTATCGGGTATGGCAAAGGGGTTTTTAAAATATGCGTAATTCAATAGTTTTAGATTCTTTCTGGATACCCCATATTGATCTTTACTCCAACTTTGAGGGATTACTAATGTATTATCGATATAGATATTAGCTTTAAAATAGAATTCAGCTCCTCTAACGGATTTTATAATTAACTGGGTATCGTTGCCATCGGCTAATACTCTATTACTTTTGGGCGCTTGAATGAGTTGTATCATGTTAAAATTCCGTTTTGTTCGCTTTCTTTACGTTCTTTATTAAGGTTGTCTACTCCTTCGGCTTCTGGATAACCAAATACTAAATTTGGTGTAATTGGGTTGGCTAGATGGTTTTGAACTCCTGCCATGGTTTGTAATAACATTTCATTTTGATTGGCTATCATTTGCATTATGTCTATATTTCCTGTGGGTTTATCTGTCGTACTTTGATTTTCTTTTGGATATAAACCACTCTGGTATCCTGTAACATTACGATGTACCATTTGTATATGATCAATTACTTGTGGATCTAATTTTCTAAAAGTTGGATTATCGATTATCATTTCCGTGCCTGCTTCTCCTGCTATAAAATCATCACTAAAATAGGTTGGTGTTTTTACTAGCTGTGTGGTGGGTCTTCCTCCATTTTTGGCATTAAACCTACGGCCATCTTGACTACGGGTAACATCAATATCTGGATATAAGCCAGATTGATGCCCTGTTACTTTTTGTTTTTTAGGTTTACTTATTTTTTGGATTTCGGTATTGTTTATTTTTTGAACTTGCTTTAATCCTGTAGCTACTGAAAATGCCGCAGCCACAGTACCTAACGCAATACCTACTGGTCCTGGAACAGCAGATACCATCCCTGCATAGGCTGATACAGCGGATTGATATGTTGTGATGGTGGTTTCTGCTATTTTTGCAGCCTTCCAAGCGTCTGACCCTTCATTAAAGGCATCGGCTGCCATACTTAAGGAATTGGTTATAAAGTCCAACTTTTGATTCTCTGTCATCTCCGTCCACTTAACACTATCTTTTTTTAGGGCTTTACTTTGCACCTCAAAATTTTGATCTAATCCTTGTCGTTGCAGGGCATGTCTTTTTTTTACTTTTGTAATCTCCTCTTCCGTTGCTTCTGCTAATTGTAATCGTTCTAATTCCTTGGCTTGCTCGATTTGTAACTCAAAATCTGCTATTAATTGAGCGCGTTCTAAGAGTATCAAGGCTTTTTCCTCTTCGGTTTCTGCCTGCATAGCCTCACGCTCTAATCGTAAAGCTTCTTGCTCTATCCAGTTTTCGTTATCTAATTCGGTTAGTCGCTGGTTTAACTCTTGTTGCAGTGTTAGCCTTAATGCATCACGCTCTGCTGCATGAACAGCGTCTAACTCCATTAATACGGCTGCCCGTTCTGCCAATTTATTTTGGGATAGTAGATTTTTTTCTTCTTCAGTAATAATAAATTTTTGTTTTTCCTTGGCGTGTTTGATATCTAATAGTGCCAGCTCCTCGTCTATGCCTTTTAATTGTTCTGCTGCCTTTAGGCTTCTTTGATTCTCTAAATGTTCTTGCAGATCTGCATGCTCTTTTATAAAGCTTTCTAATACTTTTTTCTGGGCAGTTTCTGCATTCTCTAGTGCTTTTGTGTTAAGATCTCCTGTTATGGCAATTCGTTCTTTTATTTTGGTATTGATTTGCTCCTCTAAACTGAGGTATTCTTTACGGTTAGTGGATTCTTCTTGTAATTCCTTTAACTTGGTTATTTCTTCATTAATGACTTTTAGATTGCGGATTTTATTTTCTTCTTCTTTTGTGGAACCACCTACACTTTTACCAGTAACATCCGTTAAACTGATCCCTAAATCTTTTAATAGTTTATCTCGCTCGGATAAAAGTGTATTGACCTTAGCTTGTTGATTTGCTAAAAAGGTTTCGGTTGCTCCTACATTTCGGATGGCTAATGCTAAGGCTCTTCTATCTCGTACCGATTGTTTAAAGAGTGTTGTTTCGCCAACATATTTTTTATTTAAAAAATCTAGTAATGTTTTAGCATTTTGAAGCTCGGTTTTGGAGGCATCGGTATCGAACTCGCTATTTTCTTTTATAATATTAGCTACTAACTTTCTTAGCTTGGATTCTCGTTGTAGGTTGTCTATTTTCTTGTCGGCTGCTTTTTCATTTTCACTATTGATTTTATCTTGTTGACGTGCGATAATCAACTTATTAATTAATTCCTTGTTGACATTGCGAATGGCTGCTTTTAGTTCGTCATTCGATACTTTTTCGGCATCAATATTAGTGAGTAGGTTTGGGTATTCACTTTTTAATTGTTTGATTAAGGTTACTCGATCTTTACTGGATGTATTTACATTTAGTATTTTGGATTGGAGTTCGAACAGGCTTAATTGTTGGGCGGTGATCTCTGTGGTTAATGATTTAGTAGGCGTAATTGTCTTTATCATATTTGCCCCTAGATCCTGAAGGAATCCTGTTACTTTTGATAATCCTTTCCCTACAACAACTTGGATGTTTTCAAGGGCTGCATTCCATTTTGCGGAACTATCGGCTGCTAAATCTAATATTGCGCCTGCCTCTGCTACTTCTTTTTTTGCTATTGCTGCTACTGCCTTTACAAAATTGGGTGTTTTCTCTAATTCTGAATTTAGCTCACTGGCACTTATCCCTAAGTTATCGATTCGCAATTTGGATTCTTTGGATAGCCCTTCTACTAAACTATCCTTAAGACTGTCGATACTTCTACCTGTTTGTGTTGCTCTTACTGCCAAAAACTCGAATAGAGTGTCTGACTCTTCTAAACTGATATTAAAATTATCTAGTTCTACTAAAGACCTTTTTATATCTAAATCAGATAATAATCCTCGTGTAGATTTCTTTACGCGGTTAAAGGCATCTGTTCCTTTTTCTCCTAATTTCGTAAATGCAAATTCAACCCCTTTTGCTAGGCCTGCCAGCTCTACGGATTCACTTCCGAATTCATAAATAAACTTGAATACATTTTTAAATAATTGAACGACTTCATTTAATCCAATGGTCAGTCCTGCATAGGCTAATAAGAGACTGGTTACTGATTTTTTTTGCGAGCCCATTGTCTTGGTCACTCCATTCATTTCTGCCCTTGCTATTTTTAGCGTGGTGTTTACTTTTTGAAGTTCCTTGCTATATTTTTGCCATTGGGCAGTGCCTGGGGTAAAACTTCCCATTATTGCCTTTAGTCGTTTTTGCTCCTGTGCTAATTGGCTAGTGGTCAGTCCTGACAGACCTATCTCTTTACGCAATTTGGTTTGGGATTGACTATTGTTTTTAATAGCGATATTATTCTCTCGAATTTCCTTAGTAATCCGTTTATAGGCTTCGGATTCTTTTTGTCCTTGTTTGAGTAGTTTTGCTTTTTCCTTACGTAAATCCTCATTGGTTTTACGCATATTTCGCTGTTGTTCTTGCAGAGCTCCTAACTGGGCTTGTGCTTTATTACCATTGACAATAATGTCTAGTTCTAATGTTTCATCACTTATTTTACCCATTAGATATCGATATTAAATTTGCCTTTAATTGCGTTTTTGATCTCGCTTGTGAATCCGTATTTTAGTTTGCCTACAATCACATTAAATTGCGACCAAATAATGGTATTATGAACCTGTAGGGATTTTTGTGTTTTACCCTTAATCTTTTTCATATCAATGAACCTTTCTCGTAAGGAATGAGATAGGGTTAATGTTGTGGATTGCACAGTATAGGATCTATTCTCTAGTACGTCCTTATAGTCACTATTGGCATTGGTAATGACTCTGGATTGTTGTTCGAATATCTCTTTACCAGCATCCTCTAATACTTCTTTGATATAGTGACTCTCTATACTTATGGCACTATTTCGGGCTTGTAATGTTTCTACTCCACTCATAGCACAAGTATAGTACCTATTAATAGTCTATATCTGGACATTGGTGGAGTAGGGTGCTATATTACTTGTGTATCTGCGGTTATACTTAAATCCCACCCATTGGTGCTATGGTAGTTTTCTACTGGTAAGATAAATTCTGTTGCTAAATCAAAATCTTTGAAAATACATTTTTTTGCAAAATCGGATTTTATACTAGATAGGTAGCTACTGAATTGTAATATGACTTGTTGGGTATCTATAAATGTTCTTAGATACTCTTCTTTCGAAGCTCGATCATCGAATCGAGTAACTACTAAAAAGGCTAATTTATTTTTGAATATCCCATGGTCTTCATCATTTCGTTTACGTTTGGCACTGGGTAATATGGATATTAATAGTATTTCCCCTTTGTCTATATTCTTGGTTATTTTGGCAAATCTACTATCATTGGATAGTAATTCTACTCTGGATATTTCTGGTATATCATTCTTGACTTGATCCAGAAAGGTTTTTAGGTCTTCTATGTGTAGCATCTTTTTTTAGTTTTACTGCTTCAGTATGTTTTTGAACCATATAGATTAAAACATCATAAATATGTTGTGTGCTTGTTTTTTCGATGTCTCCAAATACAGTGGTTTCGGCTAAACTGTATAAGGCGGATAACATTCCTATTCCATTAGTTGGGCTTGCTTCCTTGTCTGTTCCAGATTTAAATAGCACCGTTAAATCTACACTGTTACCTCCTCCGATGGATAACTCTTTATTGGTAACGATCCACTCTTGACAGGCGGCAAAAAATAATTGAATCCCGTAGCGTTCGCCTATTGGAATGGTGGCGCATTCTGCTGCTCTTTCTTCTATAGTATTGGGGTCATACTTCTCTTTTTTGGGTTTGTACAGAATGGCTACTAATAGATTTAATTGATTTTCATCTTTTGTCTTATTATAATCACAAAGGGCATGGGTTGCTTGGATATACTGACCAAATGTACAATCTAGTAATGCATCTTTTGGACCATACCATTTTTTGCCTCTTACTGTTACATACGGAATGAGATTTCCAATATGATCTAGTTTAATGATTTTATACTTTTTCCCTTTTTCGGTTTTAGTTTCAAAAAAGGATTCCATGAGCTGGGCTATACAATAGATGTTATTGGCTATTTTTTCGGTTTGATCCGTAGACCGATTCATATCTACCTTTCTCTTTAGGTTTACTAGTTTGTAGGTTAGGCGCACTTTAAATTCTCCAAAACTGATAAACTGATTGGTAAACTGATAGGCCAGCTCTGAAAATGCGATATATTGCGCCTTATTCATTTCTGCTATTTCTTGCGGAAAGGTGATCGTTTTATTCTTTTGTGGGATCTCGATAGTATGCATATGCATTGTGTATTTGTTATTATACGCTTTCTGCTGTTGCGCTCCTATAACTATTATAGGGATACATATTTATTTTCTGGATCTAGTCCTTGCATGGGGTCACGTTCTATTGTTGTTTCGGATAGTTTGCCGATATAATATTCTAATTTTAATAGGTTGTCTTCAGCTTCTTTAATTAGATTTTGAGTGAGTTCAGCACGGGACTTTAAGTGTACTGAGGTACTTTCTTGATAATTTATTTTATCAGGGAACATCTCTATCGGAAAAACGGTATATGCTTTGGCTATGGTAAAATATGCGATAATATCCCGTATTTTTTTAAGCAATACAATGGTGTCTGGATCTATGATTTCAGCCTCATTTAAAATTGCTGCTTTTAGTTCGCTATATTTTTCTTTTCCTAAAATGGGATAAATACGATCGAGCTCAATAGTATCCATAAAAGGAATCATTTTATAGTACAATTGACTACTATAATTAATGGGATAGGCTTTATTAAATAGACTGGTATTATATATAAATATGGATTTAGATTGTGTATAGGTTTCTGAGGCTATCCACGTAGGAATACGAGCTTTATCTAACTTATGTATTAATTGATCTAGTGCTTTATATGCTTTTTTTAACTGAACTGCATTATCTCTATTTATCTGCCATTCCCAAGGGGTTATCTGATCGTCAGTACGGTTCATTTTACGACCAGAATTGGTGTGTATTAAATCATTACTTTGCTCATATTGGTTATTTGCCATTATAAGTATATAGGTTTGGATAAGACCAATACACTCTTCCATTGCTTTTTCTTGAATCCCTGTTAACACTGGCAATTCATAATCCAATGGTTTAAGGGTTGGGTCATACAGGTATACGGCTAAGTTATAAGTCTGTTCTCCAATAAACTCTATTAGATATGGGGTTTCGAGGGCTATATCTGTGCTTAGATTATCGAAATTAAAATCAGCATCGATAAAGCCTAATATTTGTTTTATCTCTTTCTGCCCTTGGTCATCTTTGTTAAATAGGATATGCATTATAATGGGTTTTGGTTACTGATTCGCTTACTACTGGTTACATCTTGCTCTCTTTCTTGTGTGATCTGATAAAAACCTAGTTTTATGTTTTTGTTAAATAATACTGCAATCACTGTATTATATGCTTTGGTAACATAATATTCTGGCAACGGAACTGAGGTGTTTTGGTGGTTTTTAAATGCATATAATTGTTCTGATCCGCTATCACTTTTACCGTCTGCCCCTACATTGGCTAGTGCAGCATGAAGCCCTAAACCTGCGACAACGGAAAAATCTGCTTTTGTAGCAATTTCGAGTTGTGACTTAACGTAATCTTTTACCTTTTGTTCGATTGGGGTGATTTTCCAACCTAGTCCCACTGCGTTGCCACCTATTATTTTTACTACCGTTTCATTATGCCAATACTTTCCTACATTCTCTACTCCAGATAATAAATCGGTTAGTTTTTTGAATATCTTTTCTTTTAGATCGTCTAACATTTTTTCGGAGTACTGCTCTCCGTCCTTTAGATTTTTTTGCAGCATTTTGCGTTTTTCATCCCAGTATTCTTTTGGGGAAGTGATATGCCATTTTATATTTAGGGAATTATCTGTTAATGCCTCTATTACCTTTGGTATAGCTGTTGATCGGTTTATCCATGGTAATACGCCGAATATTTCGGGCATCGAATAGTTATCTATTCCGAATGATTTTCGTGCAATATAATGTATGGCCACTGGGTGCTTGGTAGGCTGATCTTTATTAAAAAGTGGGTATACTTCAAATTCATTTTGATTACCACCTTTAAAATCCCCAATAATAACATGGGTAGGTTTTTTGTTTCTTGATCCTTCCCTATAGGCTAACCTACATTTTGTAGTGTCTAAACATTCTATTTTTGCAACTGAGGATCTGCCTCCTATATACCCTGCACGATCTCGATATATTTTAGTAAAGATGACATTGGTATAATAATATTGAGTTGCACTATAGTGCAGATCCTCTTCATAATCCATATCCATTAACCACTTGGATAGGATAGGATCTTTTACGGCTTTTCGCTTACAATCCCCCTCGGCTGTGACTTCCTCTACATATAGATAAGGGCATTGTCCTGTTAATAATTCAACCTTACGATTTTGTATGCGTGGGGCTAAATGATTAGAGTATACAGTTGTTATAATCTGATTCGGAATATCATTACTATCACCAAAAGGAATAACCCTGTAACCGCCTACTTTAACCGTGTTTCTGCCCCAGTCTGTAAAAGAATCTATGGAGGTGGTGTCATTGCCTACTCCATTACTTCTACCAGACACCTCAAAGTATGCGAGGTTCGTATCGTCTACTCCTACGTATTCATTCCCGTTTAATCGTACTACTTCCATCTATAGTTTAATTTTTATATCCTCTACTGCCAGTAATAGGGGCAAGTAGAATGATCTATGTTCTTTAGTATTTAGGTTGGTATACTGTATACGGTATTGTGCGTTCCTTCCCTTGATGGACATAGGTCGCAACGCGGCCTTATCAATACGGGTTACAGTACCATCTAGTTTAATAAATGTAATCGAGAAGGGTTGCCCTAAGCTGGTTAGCTTACGCATGATACCGATGGGCTCTTCATAGTTATGATATGTCTTACTACTCATATAGCAATACTATCAATTATATAGTTCTACTATCTGGACAGACAAGTACTGTACTTCTAATACAATACTGCACCGCGTCATATATCTAAACTAATGTTGAGCGTGCATGTGCATTATGCGAATTGAGCGTGGCGCTATTTTTATTGAGAGATTTGCTTTTTTGAGTTGCCCTCATAGGGTTTAATCACTTTAAATCAATGACTTAACCAACGAACTGTTTTTAAAACGTGCTAAAAGCAAGCATTTAATAGGTGAGATATTTGTCAATAAACTTTATTGGTCTGTGCGTGGTCTAAATTAATGGGTTATTTTTGGTCTATTCTTGCTATTTACTTTTCAGGTAAGTCCCAAACGAATTGAATTTAAAGAATTGACAATCCTGATGTAAAATAACTTGGGGATAGCTTTGATAAACTTGTCTTAATTGTCTAAGGACAGGATTGTTTCAAGATATTTTTTTTATACTTCTTAGTCATTTTTCTATTGCACTAACCATTAGGTGCTTTTTCTAATATATTCTTTAAGGCAGTCTAGTGTTTTTGCATAATGAGATATATGGGATAATAAATTATGATCATTAATGTTAAATTTTGTTTTTTTATTTAATTGAAAAGGACTCTCCTTTTTATTAATAGATTCAACTAAGTATAAAAGGAATTTGCGCAAAAATATAATTTCAAATTTTCCTCGGTATAGTTCTTGTGGGTTTGAATCCAATATTTTTTTAGCTTCTATTATATCATCAGAGTCAATTTTTAAGCTATTTTTAAATTTCTTTTCTAAATAATTTATGTCATATTTAATAAATTCAATCTTTTGTATAGTGAACGATTTAATAATATTTTCTAGTTTAAAAGAAGATAGGTTCAATTTATGTTCTGGGGATTCATTTTTCCTATGACAGTAAATCCAAGCATTTAAGAGTGAAATACCTAAATGAAATTCTTTTTGGCGTTCTCTGAACAAAGTTTTACAAAAATCAAATTGATCTTGAGTTCTTTCAACGTTCAATTCGTTTGTTAGGATTTTTTCAAAAACACAATTTGAAGTATAGAAATTTTCCACAGAATAGCAAGGCGTTTCATAGATGTTCTTTTTTGTATGGTCTAATTGCCAGTCAAAATCTCTGTCTATGAAATAAATAAATGTTTTTGTGCTTAGTGTTGTTTTCCCTTCTATCATTTCATAAAGCCTTAAAACTTCCTTTTTTCCTCCACACTTTAAAGGAATAATTTTTTCATAGTCTTTTTGTTTAAAATTCTCAATTCTAACTCCATAGTATTTATTGTCCTCACCTTCAAAACAGCAATATAGTAGTGATTGATATTTTTTATTAAGCTGAATGATTTTAAGGAAAACGGCTGGTGCTCCTTTTCTTGAATTTTTTAATTTTTGTAATCGATCACTCATGGAATTCAACATATTTATTCATATCCTCAGCTAACTCGTCTAGGTCGTTATCAAAAATGAATGGGGAATGGGTTACAGCAATCAGAAGTTCACATTTTTCAGAATCAAGAATGTCTGGCAGAAGGTCTTTTTGCCATTCTATTGAAAGTGATAATTCTGGTTCGTCAAAAAGGACAATTACATTCTTAGTTGTTTCTAAATAAATTCTTGAAAAAATTGATATTATTTGTTTTTCACCAGAGGATAAGTCTTTAAGGGTAATAACATTACCTTTATTATCTTCAACGTTAAGAATCAATTTACTTTCGTTGTAATTCATATTTTTACTACGTAAATATTTAGAGCAAACTTCACTAAATTTTTTAATTGTATTATCTAGCACTTTTTGTTCATCGTAAATTCGAATTAATTCAGAAATAAAGTTTAATAAATATTTATGCGTATCACTATTGGTAAAAATTTCTTTAGTTTCTACAAGATCAATTATTTGTTTTTTTATCTCTGGTTTAATATTATTACCTACTCTTTCTAAAATGATACTTAGAACACCTGGTCTAGATAATTTCTCCATATCCTTTAGGTTTAAATCTCCAGTTACATATTGGTTCAATAATTTTCCTGTTAAGGTTGAAAAACCTTTTATTGTAGCATTCTTTATTTCAGAAAGTTTTAGTTCAATTGTTTTTAATACATCTGCCATCCCAAATTGTATCAATTTATTATCTCCCATTTGTTTTACACCATCTTCAATTCCAAGATTTTTTAAGTCTTCTTCAATTCTTCGGTAAGTAGGAAAATAGATGATTTCATATCCTAGAGATTCCGTCAATTTGCTACCTAACTCTTGAAGTGTTGCTAAATTACCTTCAAACATCATTGAAAGAGCTCTCCTTATGATATGAGTTGGAGCAGGGTATATCATAGCTATTTTTCTTACATATTTGTTTAATACTTCTCTTGTCTCATTTATCTTTTCTGTCTGGAAAGCCTTGGACAGAATTAATTTATCTTCCACAGTAAGTATACTATTCTGAAGGTCTTGGATAAGTCTGTTTGTTTTTGAATCATGAAAATCTTCTTCAATAATGTATCTAAGTTCTTCATTTTTAATTTCAAACGAGTTATCAGACATAAGGGTAATGCGAATGGTTGTAAATTGAAGGCTGCTTAATTTATAAAACTGACCAGTTAAGGTGTAGTACAAGGCGTTTAAAATGGTGGTTTTCCCTAGACCATTTTCTCCAATTAATATTTTAACATCTGTATCTAATGGAATCGTGACATCTCTTGTTCCAAACAGCCCTTTTATTTCAAATTTTTTTAATTTATTACTCATTGTTTATTGAACCTAAAAATCGAATATAATTACCAGAGCATCTATATTTCTCTTATGTGAATAATCAAGTTAGTAAATATTCTTAAGCATTTAAAATTTAATCACAACATGGATTTAAATTCCTGTAATTATACAAGTATTGAATCCTATTAGTACTAAGGCACACCAACACAAAAAACCCCTAAAAAAGGGCTTTATATACTGCTTATACTAAAAATTTATCGCACTCCAGGATCAGACATCGACTCAAATAGATTGTATTCTCCTGTTAAGAGTTCTAAAAATTCTGGTCTACATAAAAGATACTTAAGCCCATCACTCATATTGGTAGAATTTAGTAACTTCTCTTCATCTTTTGTCTTTTCATCGGACTTATCCTTATGAATAGTTTTTTTACCATGTTTATCCTGCTTCATTATGATTTTTGCTTGCTCCAAACTTGCTTTAAGCACTTTGCAATTAGCACGATCTATTAGCAATTTTGGCAATCCTAAAGTATTATTCTTAAGCATCTCTAGTAACAACTCAAATTCTGTTTGTTGTAGAATGGTTGCCTGATCTCGGCTCATTAACTCCACAGTCCAACCCGTTGAGATACCATCATTATCGAACTCTATGGCTTTTTTTATTTTACTAGCGTGATCCTCGCCAACACTTTGCATATTATTGGCTGCTCTATCATGATACAACTTGAAATGTTTCTTTTTGTGGTATTTAAAATACGTTCTAAATTGCTCGCCTAGATGTTGTAAAAACTCTGGGGGTAGGGTATAGAATTCTTTTAGCACCCTATAGATACGTTCATTTTCCTGTTGACCAATTACAAGCGAACACATATTACCTGTATCGAGTCCTCCCTCTAATGGTTTATTGTGGTTAATGTATTTTAAATCCAGACTGCACGATTCGATATTTCGAGGATCTTTACTTTTTTCATATCGATTATAAACATACCCATCTCCATAAAAATTAAAGCTTGACAAATTGGGATAAAACATTTGTCCTTTTTCTAACTTTGGTAGGATAGATAAAACAGATACCATAACCTCTCTAAAGTTGATGGTTTCTAGTATGGTCTTAAAATATTCTGGTCTTAAGATATCTACATTTATAAAACTACTGGCTACATAAAAGAATGTAGATCCTTTACGAATCTTTTTTAAACGCGCCTCCCATCTGGTTAGGGATTTATCAATCCGTTTTACTTCTGCATCCTTATTTTGTTGTTGCGCGTTTACTTTTTCTTTATTCAAACTATTGACAATATCCGCAGCATAGAGAATCAACTTCATTTGCTCCTGATCCATATTCTGTTCCCGTTTCAGAATCCAATCATGCTCCCCATGGTTAGGATTAGGCATATCCGTTGTAAAGGTCGTACCCATATAATAATGGGAATGACCTTTACAACGGATATGCCTAATCCTGACCATGGGGAGCATGATTGGATTCTGAAACGGGAACAGAATATGGATCAGGAGCAAATGAAGTTGATTCTCTATGCTGCGGATATTGTCAATAGTTTGAATAAAGAAAAAGTAAACGCGCAACAACAAAATAAGGAGATTGCAGGAGTTTGAAACGGATTGATAAATCCCTAACCAGAGGGAGGCGCGTTTAAAAAAGATTCGTAAAGGATCTACATTCTTTTATGTAGCCAGTAGTTTTATAAATGTAGATATCTTAAGACCAGAATATTTTAAGACCATACTAGAAACCATCAACTTTAGAGAGGTTATGGTATCTGTTTTATCTATCCTACCAAAGTTAGAAAAAGGACAAATGTTTTATCCCAATTTGTCAAGCTTTAATTTTTATGGAGATGGGTATGTTTATAATCGATATGAAAAAAGTAGAAGAAGTTCCTCGAAATATCGAATCGTGCAGTCTGGATTTAAAATACATTAACCACGATGAACTTAGAGGGAGGACTCGATACAGGTAATATGTGTTCGCTCGTAATTGGTCAACAGGAAAATGAACGTATCTATAGGGTGCTAAAAGAATTACCCCAAGTTTTTTTACAACATCTAGGCGAGCAATTTGAGAACGTATTTTAAATACCACAAAAAGAAACATTTCAAGTTGTATGCATGATAGAGCAGCCAATAATATGCAAAGTGTTGGTGAGAGGATCACGCTAGTAAAATAAAAAAAGCCATAGAGTTCGATAATGATGGTATCTCAACGGGTTGGACTGTGGAGTTAATGAGCCGAGATCAGGCAACCATTCTACAACAAACAGAATTTGAGTTGTTCTAGAGATGCTTAAGAATAATACTTTAGGATTGCCAAAATTGCTAATAGATCGTGCTAATTGCAAAGTGCTTAAAGCAAGAATTAGGAGCAAGCAAAAATCATAATGAAGCAGGATGAACATGGTAAAAAAACTATTCATAACATGCAATGAAAAGACAAAAGATGAAGAGAAGTTACTAAATTCTACCAATATGAGTGATGGGCTTAAGTATCTTTTATGTAGACCAGAATTTTTAGAACTCTTAACAGGAGAATACAATCTATTTGAGTCGATGTGCTAAATCCTGGAGTGCGATAAATTTTTAGTATAAGCAGTATATAAAGCCCTTTTTTAGGGGTTTTTTGTGTTGGTGTGCCTTAGTACTAATAGGATTCAATACTGTATAATTACAGGAATTTAAATCCCCATATTTGTGATTAAATTTTAAATGCTTAAGAATATTTACTAACTTGATTATTCACATAAGAAATATAGATGCTCTGGTAATTATATTCGATTTTTAGGTTCAATAAACAATCAGTAATAAATTAAAAAAATTTGAAATAAAAGGGCTGTTTGGAACAAGATGTCACGATTCCACAGATGTTAAAATATTAATTGGAGAAAATGGTCTAGGGAAAACCACCATTTTAAACGCCTTGTACTACACCTTAACTGGTCAGTTTTATAAATTAAGCAGCCTTCAATTTACAACCATTCGCATTACCCTTATGTCTGATAACTCAGTTTTTTGAAATTAAAAATGAAGAACTTAGATACATTATTGAAGAAGGTTTAGTGAATTTCAAAAACAAACAGACTTATCCAAGACCTTCAGAATAGTATACTTACTGTGGAAGATAAATTAATTCTGTCCAAGGCTTTCCAGACAGAAAAGATAAATGAGACAAGAGAAGTATTAAACAAATATGTAAGAAAGAAGTCGCTATGATATACCCTGCTCCAACCATATCATAAGGAGAGCTCTTTCAATGATGTTTGAAGGTAATTTAGCAACACTTCGGTTGGGTGGCAAATTGACGGAATCTCTAGGATATGAAATCATGGATTTTTCCTACTTCCTGCAGAACTAAAAAATCTTGGAATTGAAGATGGTGTGAACAAATGGGAGATAAATAAATTGATACAATTTGGGATGGCAGATGTATTAAAAACAATTGAACTAAAACTTTCTGAAATAAAGAATGCTACAATAAAAGGTTTTTCGAACCTTAACAGGAAAATTATTGAATCCGATATGTAACTGGAGATTTTAAATCTCAAGGATATGGAGAAGTTATCTAGACCAGGTGTTCTAAGTATCATTTTAGAAAGAGTAGGTAATAATATTCAACCAGAGATAAAAAAACGAATAATTGATCTTGTAGAAACTAAGAAATTTTTACCAATAGTGATACGCATAAATATTTATTAAACTTTATTTCTGAATTAATTCGAATTTACGATGAACAAAAAGTGCTAGATAATACAATTAAAAAATTTAGTGAAGTTTGTCTAAATATTTACGTAGTAAAAATATGAATTACAACGAAAGTAAATTGATTCTTAACGTTGAAGATAATAAAGGTAATGTTATTACCCTTAAAGACTTATCCTATCTGGTGAAAAACGAATAATATCAATTTTTTCAAGAATTTATTTAAAACAACTAATCTGTTCTTTTTGACGAACCAGATTTATCACTTTCAATAGAATGGCAAAAAGACCTTCTGCCAGACATTCTTGATTCTGAAAAATGTCTGAACTTCTGATTGCTGTAACCCATTCCCCATTTACTAGGATGACGACCTAGACGAGTTAGCTGAGGATATGAATAAATATGTTCAATTCCATGAGTGATCGATTACAAAAATTAAAAAATCAAGAAAAGGAGCACCAGCCGTTTTCCTTAAAATCATTCAGCTTAATAAAAAATATCAATCACTACTATATTGCTGTTTTGAAGGTGAGGGACAATAAATACTATGGAGTTAGAATTGAGAATTTTAAACAAAAAGACTATGAAAAAATTATTCCTCTTAAAGTGTGGAGGAAAAAAGGAAGTTTTAAGGCTTTATGAAATGATAGAAGGGAAAACAACACTAAGCACAAAAACATTTATTTATTTCATAGACAGAGATTTTGACTGGCAATTAGACCATACA
>CAVYIL010000193.1:0-3640 GCA_963768325.1 uncultured Flavobacteriaceae bacterium
CGTACCCATATAATAATGGGAATGACCAAAACGAACAAACTCCCCACGTAGGGCAGGATTTAATTTATTGATTTTATGCTCTGCCTGATATTTAATTTCATCCCCGACAATATGCTGATAGGAATCTCCTGCACCTGTAGATGGTCGATCCTGAGATATTATTTTAAAATGCGTTCCTGTAAAGACCGTAATGGT
This sequence comes from uncultured Flavobacteriaceae bacterium, assembly GCA_963768325.1. GTDB lineage: Bacteria > Bacteroidota > Bacteroidia > Flavobacteriales > Flavobacteriaceae > Aquimarina. The sequence continues at coordinate 196 of CAVYIL010000193.1, forward strand.
ATGCTTCCAACTAATAGGTGGTTTGTATGGACCAGTATATCCCTTTGGATAAAATCGTTTTGGGGGTCGTTTGCCTACTACAAAATGAATACCCTCTATCCATCCGTTACGCTTCCATCCATCAATAATAGTAGGAGCAACATTTTTAATGGCATTCATATAAGTATCACAGGTTATCGCTACATATGCCCCCGGCATATCGTAACAGATATCCATTGTCCGTTTGGCTAGGATATCCGTAGTTTTACCAGTACCACGCCCCAGTATAGCTATTAAATGCTGTGGGGAAATCATATTGATAATCTGGGATAACCAACTCGCAAATAATTTTTTAATATTATCTGCTTTTTTGTCTACACGGGGATGTTTACTCATTGGGATTAAATAATACGATTGGGGCTACATCTGCATCTTGTTTTATCTTTAAGGTTTCTGCCTCTGTAAGAGCTAAACCATCGATCATACGGGCAACCTCTTGACGCGATATAGAAGGCATGCCAACATCTTCTAATTTTTGAGTATACAACACAATTCTTTTTTCGTAGAATTCTGCTGGGATCTCTTCTTTAGTTTCTTTGTATGCTCCTCTTAGAGTTGCCGCTTCCTTCCAGATATCTTTTATCTTATGTAGTTGCTCAGGAGTCGTAGCACTTTTTAATAGCATTAAGGCGAGTTTATCCATTCGTTCGGCATATACATTTGACCACGCCTCTTGTGAGATATCTCCATCTAAATAAAAATAGTTGATGGAATCAAAGTATATCTTTCGAGCGCGAAAACGACTTAATTCAGGGTAATTAAGGATAAGGTTTTTTATAATATCTTCCTCTAATAGCATCGTATGATGCCAACCGAATACTTTTTCTAATTGCTCTAAATACGTAACGAGCTCCTCGGGCATAGATTCCTGATCCTCTGTAGTGCCTAAACCCCTCGTATCTACCCATTGCCTTAAGGTATCTAGATTCATCTCTTCGAACTGGGTTCTTACTTTCATATCCCAAATATTTCGGTTTTAAGGTCATTTAAATGGCGTACGGCTTCATTGTTCTGGTGGATCTGTATGGCCGTTACATTACCTTGAAATATTTGCTCCTGTAAGATTTCATTTTTAGAAAGCTCCATATGTTCAACACCTTTGCGATGCGCTAAATAAACGGGAGACTCTCTATTACGCCACTGTTTTATAAAACTTCGATAATCAATCGATAATTCTAAAGCAATCTCTTTTAATAGTAGATTTTGAGAGGCTAGATCTGCTACCTTTTCTAATTCTATATCGGTAAGATCTAAAGCATGAAGCTTTTGGTTAGTAAGCTTTTTCATCGGGTTATCGTTTTGCTAATACTGTCTTTGCTAGTGCTAACTCTTTTTCTTGGGATTGGTATAAAACCCTAGACGCTTCCCGATCCTCTTGGCTTCGAGATTCATCTTTTGCATTTTTTTTATTTCGGTTCATATTGTTAGCAATAGCGGCACACTTTTTAGTCAATTCTATTGTAGATAAGGATTCTATCTCTTTTTCAAATTGTTGTTGCTTAAATAGTGGGTGTTTTCCCAGTGGGGTTTTATTTTCTTGATAATAGGTAAGCTCTTCCCAGATCTGCTTGTTTTCGATAAAATTATCCTTTACCGTTGCTGCTAGCTCTGCCAGTTCCTCTTGTGTAGCTTTTTCAAAAAGTAATCCATGAGCTGCTGTATATTTATGATAAGCTGTTATCATATCATTAACCAATACTTTATAAATATCAGGGCAGTTATCCTCTCTTAAAAATGGAAATTGTGTATTTAATTTTAAAGATTGCTTAACAGGTAATGGAATCGCTTCTAATTCTTTTATTCGTTCTGCTTTGGCTGTAGCCAGTATACCTTGTAATAAGGTTTCTTTTTGTTGATTCTCGAAATAAACCCCTAATTCTTCATGTAATCGAGCCGCTAATGGTTTTACATCTTTATGATAATCTGCTGTATCGCTATCGAATTGTAATAGTAATTGGGATAAGGGTACATCTTTTGGTGTGATTGTGGGTAATACAACTACCTTACTTTTTTCTTTGGTAACAGGTTTACTGGTATGGATAATAATCTCGCGTTCACTAAGTCCTACTAATTTCCCTAATTCATAACAGATTCTCGATATATTATCGGGTGTATCAGTCATTGTATTACAGGATCGTAATATAGCTAGGGATTTATTTGCCATTTGATTATAGAGTATTTTTCCTCCTGTAAGGGTTCGGTCTTCTTTTAAGTATTTTAAAACTTCTTTTTCAGTTGGTCTGCCCATCGTAAATTGCTTTTATTTAACCCACAATATACTGTTGAACTATGGGCTGTATCTGGACATTAGTAGTAGAAAAAAGTATAAACAACTAGGCAAGGAGAGTACCCTAACCTAAAACCGTTCAAAAATTCGTGCATTCGTGCATCTGTGCGAAATACATCATAACACACTAATTATTAAATGATTATATCAATTTGTAGTTTTGTGCTTTTTTGTGCATTCCGCACGAATTAACATTTTAGTGGCAAAAAAAATACCGTTACAGCTAAGTAACGGTATCGATTATTCATAAGTTATGTTTGTGTATTTACTTTTGTTTTTTCTTAAACAAATCCATATCATTTTTCTAAACAAAAAAGATAGTCCAATAGCTAAACAGTACCCTAGCCTAAAACCGTGTAAAAATTCGTGCATTCGTGCATCTGTGCGAAATACACCATAACACACTAATTATTAAATAATTATACCAATTTGTAGTTTTGTGCTTTTTTGTGCATTCCGCACGAATTAACATTTTAGTGGCAAAAAAAATACCGTTACAGCTAAGTAACGGTATCTATTATGTATAAGTTGTGTTTGTGTTTTAGCCTCTATTTTTTTCTATAAAGACTAACTCATCCTCTTTTATTGGATAAGACTCAAAAGTAATACTAGTACCCGATAATCCCTGCCAATCAATACCATCACGTAATAAGAATTTAGGATTACTATTCTCTATGATGGCAGGAAAATCGCCTCCACTTCCTAAAAGGGTATAACTAACATTATTATTTGCATTCTCCAATGTATCGAGTATCGTTTCTTTTGTATTGTCCGCTAATTGGTATCTTCCTGATCCATTAGCAACATCAACAGTGGTGGCATCTACTGGTACGCTATGTACAGTTGCAAAAGTAATCGATCCATAATATCGCCCTGGTGTTGTTTTACTCCTCTGGAATTGTTGAAACTTAACCATATTTTTAGTGGCTTCATTATTATTTTGCCCCTCTACTAATATATTTAACGGCGTACATTTTGTACCATAAAACTTATAGAAAGGAACTTCTCCATCACATGCACCTATTCTAAAACCAATTGCTAACGGTCTGTTAGTCATATTTACTAAAAATTCTTCAAATTCTAAGGAACTACCTGGGTGATAAAACTCGGGCAATGAGG
>CAVYIL010000194.1:0-8226 GCA_963768325.1 uncultured Flavobacteriaceae bacterium
CATTCTATCATCAAAATCGGGGGAGTGGAAGGGTTCGTGCATTAGCGGCAAACATCTCTGTAATCAATTGATATTCAGTGTATATATGTTTAGTTTTTTAGAGCGTAATTTCTGAAATATTACACCTGTATATCAGGTAGTTATGGGCTTCATGGTACGCTATGACAGCTACCCTTCCACTACCCCTACATTCAGAGAAGAATTACTTACATTGGAGAAGAATTACTTACATTAAACTCTCGGAGAGGCTGTAAACACTGGTGTTCCCAAGCCTTAAAAACAGTACTAAAATAAACTAAAAACTAAAAGTAAAAAGAGAGCTAAAAACAGGATAAAAATTACCGTCCGAAAACCAAAAAAATAAAAAGGATTTTTAACCCTTTCTTTTTGCAAAAAGAAACAAAAAGCAGGAACAAGGGAACAAGTTGCAGAGATTTTTAAAAAATGAAATTTTGAAGCGAAAAAAGAAAGCTAGCACGCGAAATTTACACACTGGGGGCTTTTATTTTGGGTTTTTATAGGTAAATAATGGTTCAATATAAGAAGTAATAAAAATAGCGCTTAAAACGGCTTATTTTGCTTTTTTACTTGTGAGTCTGTTTTTTGAGTTACTTGTGTTGGATTTTTTAAGCTTTTAGAACCAATTGCGTGAAAAAAGAAAGATGAGAGTAAACAAAAGGGAAAAAAATAAAAAACTCGAAAATAAAAATTGCGCCAAAAGGTATGATTTTTTGGCTTTTTAGTTGTGTGTAATCTTGCACATATGTTCGACAAAGGTTCCTACATCTTTGCTGCTTCAAATATACAAAAATAAATTATAATAAACTCAATAAAAACAAGTATTTAATAGAGTTTTTAAAGAAAAAGATAAGATAATATCAAATCTTTTTTCTACTCGATTTGTTGCCTAATTCTTTGTTCAATTTGATTAAGTATAATATTAAATCTCAATAATTTTTTTTGCGCTAACATAGATATTCTTTCTTTTCCTTTTATTGAAATATAAAGGAAAATAGGGTACGTTTTATTTTCATCTTCTAAATCAGGGGAAGTATAGTCTTTTAAAATCCATTTGTGAGACCAGTTGTTATTTATAAATTCTCTAAAATTCATAAATTCAGTTTCGGTAGTTATTTTCTCCGCGCTGTTTTTTATATATTCTTCTGCGTATTTAAAATCCTTATCCATTTTTAATTCATAGTTAGAGATTTCTTTTTTTAGTTCAGAATCCAGAATTTTAACTAATTCGTCTTGATATGCCATTACAGACTTTTCAGTATTGATAAAATCTGCTTGTTTTTTGATTTTAAAGGATTTTAAGCGTTTGTTATGTTTGATTAACCAAACTAATTTAGATTTTATATCCCATTCATAAAGATATTCTGGCATTGTACTGGATAACAATATTTTCTCAATGTTCATACCTTACTTTTTACATAAAAATAAGATATTATATTTAATAAACCTCACTAATACCAGAATATAAAAATTCTCTTTCTAAAAGTCTGGCATCTCCCATGTTGTAAACAGGATCATGTTTGAAACCAAATATTTTAGGATTAACTTCATTATACAGAGGGTCTGTGGGAGAACCCCAAAAGTGATCAAAGCAGGATTATATTTTTTTTTGTTGTTTTTCCATTTTTTCTAGTTTCTCCAAAAGATGAAGGTGTATTGCTTCTAAAACAACATTTTTTTGTTTCAAAACGTTTATTTTTTGTTGGGCTTCTTCTATAGAGAGACCTCGAAGGTTTAATATTTGGATTTTATCTTTCAAGTCACAAATTTAACTAATTTATATGATTTTTCAAGGAGTAAAAACCTGAGTAATTATCTCTAGTTTTCGTTTTCACACTTTACGCAATTGGTTCTAAAAGCTAAAAAAATCCATATTCACAGGAGTAATTTCAAAATAAAAAGAAGTTTTAGGGCAAAAAAAGGTGTTGCGTAGAAATCAAAATAACGAAATAAAAATTGAATTTTTAAAACAGCAAGAGGGAACAACGGAATCCGATTGTTCTAATTATAAAGTACTGATTTTTAGTTAGTTGTATTTTTATGTTTTTATGTTTTTATACGATTATTTATATAAAAAAAAGTTATATACCTGTTTTACAGGTATATAATATTTAAAAAACATATAAAAATATGTATATATTTAGCTTATTTCGGATAAATTACCCTAATAATACTACTACCCAAAAAAGCTTAAAAATCCATATCCGCAAACTTGTATTTGATATTATTTTAGAACTGGTTTCAAAATAGTATCAATGTATCAATGTATCAATGTATCAAAGCATCAATATATCAAAGCATCAATATATCAAAGCATCAATGTATCAAAGTAGTAAGTAATAAAAGCAAAATTCAAAAAAAACAGGAATATAACAATGTATCAAAAATGGGCGAGTTTTTATATATGGCAAGATGTGTTTTTGTAGTCACAAAAACCATCTTACCAAATTAAAATTTGGTTAAATATTTTCGGAACTCAAATATTTTAAAAGAATAAGAAATGGCAAAAAAGAACGGTAGACCGTTATTAAATGATAGCGAAAAAAAAAGCACTTATGTAAGAGCTAGATGTACGGAGGAACAAAAAAAGAAGATCAAATTATATTTTTAAATATTCTTGATTGATAACAAAACGCATATATTGCTGCCATTCTTTTTTAGGAAGGTTGTTTTTTACAAATTCTAACTTGATTTTGCAGTGTTTTAAAAGTTCGGGATCTAATCTTAAACTAACCATTACCTCATTAACAAACTCTTTGTTTTTTGGTTTTTTATTTGTTTGAAATAAACTATGTAATTCCGTTCTAACTAAATAATCTAAATCAATTAAATCATTTTCTTGCTTATGATTTTTATGTATAATTTTAAAGGATAAATCTGTAATGGAACGCCCTTTTTTCAATTCGCTATACTCAAAATATAAATCAGATTGATCTTCATCATACATTTTTTTTAGTTCTTTTTTAGCAACGTCTAATACATATTTTTTTAATGAAGCATACCTACTATATTTACTTTCAAGCTTCATCTTAAATCGTAAATCCTTCACAGAAGTTCTCCAACCTCCAGCATTTTTAAATTGGCTACAATATTCATATAATCGTTGTGAGTATTCAGAACGTAAAGACATGGCTACAATAAGACTATAGGAAGTGTAGTTTTTAGCTAAGTCAACAAATTTACTTACCATATCCCTGTCAACAGTTATTTCCCAGTAAGCTTCTTTTTTCTTGTGTTTAGCTTTATTAATAATACCCAAGATGATCCATTCCTTTTCATCGTCAAATTCATAGAATTTAGATTTTAATTTACGAATGGAATTATATACTAAATTACTATCATCACTTACAGCTCTTAATTGAGAATATGTAAGATTAACTAATAAATCTCCAAACAGGTCTTGATTATTGTCTTCTGGGATAACATATCTTTTTCTTATTTCATTTATAATTTGATAAATGATTCGTTTTTCTATTACCGTGAATTCATATCTCGACTGAGTAATCTTATTGTCTTGGAAAACGGTTATTTCTTTTTGCTTCATTAAGCAAATGTAAGTAAAAAAAATAAGACTTACAAAAGAATCCTTACATTTGAGAAGAATTACTTACATGGGGGAGTGGAAGGGTTCGTGCATTAGCGGCAAACATCTCTGTAATCAATTGATATTCAGTGTATATATGTTTAGTTTTTTAGAGCGTAATTTCTGAAATATTACACCTGTATATCAGGTAGTTATGGGCTTCATGGTACGCTATGACAGCTACCCTTCCACTACCCCTAATAGTTAACTCGGAATTTCTAATAGTTAACTCGGAAAACCCTTGCTATTACTGGGATGCGAGCCAACCAAAAATAGTACTAAAAACTAAAAAAACTTTAAAAGTAAAAAGAGAGCTAAAAACAGGATAAAAATTACCGTTCGAAAACCAAAAAAATAAAAAGGATTTTTAACCCTTTCTTTTTGCAAAAAGAAACAAAAAGCAGGAACAAGGGAACAAGTTGCAGAGATTTTAAAAAAATGAAATTTTGAAGCGAAAAAAGAAAGCTAGCACGCGAAATTTACACACTGGGGGCTTTTATTTTGGGTTTTTATAGGTAAATGATGGTTTAGTATAGGAGGCAATAAAAAGAGTGATTAAAACGATTTATTTTGCCTTCTTGAATTAAGAAGCTGAAAAAAGAGTTACTTGTGTTGGATTTTTTAAGCTTTTAGAACCAATTGCGTGAAAATTTAAAAATGTAGAGTAAACAAAACGGAAAAAAATAAAAAACTCGAAAATAAAAATTGCGCCAAAAGGTATGATTTTTTGGCTTTTTAGTGGAGTTCAATCTTGCACATATGTTCGACAAAGGTTCCTACATCTTTGCTGCTTCAAATATACGGAATTTTACACGAACAAACCCAATAAAATCAAGGAATTATAACGTTTTTTTAAAGAAAAACATACATTAAAAAAAGGGTGGAGAACCAATTTTAAGGAAATTTAATAAATGATAGATATTGAATGTGATGAAATTTATATTAAATTGAATATTAATTACTTAACTATATTGAAGAATGTTGACTTTTAAATAATTTAAAAGTTCATGTCGAAAACTTTGTTGAAAAGGTTTACCTGTTATTTGTTAAAATTAATTGAAAAAAGAATAATTTTGAGACACTGTAAAGCCAAATATTTAAAAATCAAGGGTATTGTATTTTTTTTTATATTTGTTTTATATAAAAAAGGAGAGGGAGAAAATACTTTTCTTATTCTATCATTATAGAATAAAAGAAATTGTTTTCAGACAACAATTTCTCTTATATTTTCTAATATTTATAATCATAAAAAAAATTTATGAAAATAAAAAATTTAAAAGGAATTATAAAGTTCCTACTATCATTATCGATGGTAATTTTAAGTTACAAAGCTTAAAATATAATTTAATCCCATTCTTTTCACTAAGAGTGGGGTTAAATTAATTACTTATGTAAAAGTAAAGATTATATTTTAATTGTAAAATTTTTTTTATAATTAAAATATAAGATTTTACGCAATTGGTTCTAAAAGCTAAAAAAATCCATATTCACAGGAGTAAAAAAACAGAATCTTGTGTTATGAGTTTTCCAGGAAAAAAAAGATGTTGCGCGATAACCAGAAAAACGAAATAAAAAATGAAGTTTTGAAACAGCAAGAGGGAACAACGGAATCCGATTGTTCTAATTATAAAGTGCTTATTTTTAGTTAGTTGTATTTTTATGTTTTTATGTTTTTATACGATTATTTATATAAAAAAAAGTTATATACCTGTTTTACAGGTATATAATATTTAAAAAACATATAAAAATATGTATATATTTAGCTTATTTCGGATAAATTACCCTAATACTACTACTACCCAAAAAAGCTTAAAAATCCATATCCGCAAACTTGTATTTGATACTATTTTGGAACTGGTTTCAAAATAGTATCAATGTATCAAAGCATCAATGTATCAAAGCATCAATGTATCAAAGCATCAATGTATCAAAGCATCAATATATCAAAGCATCAATATATCAAAGTAGTAAGTAATAAAAGCAAAATTCAAAAAAAACAGGAATATAACAATGTATCAAAAATGGGCGAGTTTTTATATATTGCAAGATGTGTTTTGTGTACCCACAAAACTATCTTGCCAAATTAAAATTTGGTTGAATATTTTCGGAACTCAAATATTTAAAAGATTTATAAAGGAGGGAATATTATTTTTTTTAAGTCATTGAATTATTACAAGTACTATATTGTTTTACTATCTTTGTTAAGTGTTATAAGTAGTTATTATATTTAGTTTTTTAGAATAAAAAATAATAAATATACCTACAAAAAAAGGTAGATTTTTATTAGATATAACCCCCTTGTTTTGTTTAAAAATATTCGTTTTCTTCCAAGCCTATTTTTAATAAATTTTGAGAGGTATAAAATCTGTTTTTTATGTCAGATAAAGCCTTCTATGTTTAATATATTTTCAGTTAATATTATCTTATGTTAAGATCAGAATTACATTTTTTAGGTCACACTATAGACCTTTTAACAGTAGAAACAAACTATAATAAACCTTTTCATAAATACAAGGGCAATCCTGATTTCTATAATGAAGGAGGGTTACTTAAAGTTACCTTTGGATTTGGGGAAAACTATCGTTTTTTAGAGCGTATGACTACCGTTAATTATGAACTTTACAAAAGAGGGTATCCCTTAGATGATGGTAAAATTGTGTTTTACGATGCCAATGGCGACAGTCTAAAGACTTGGCGTTTTCAGGATGCAGCTATTGTGTTTTATAAAGTAGTGTTTGATTCTAATGGAGGTGGTATGATCGTAGAAATGCTAGTTTCTCCAGCAATACAGAATTATGGAGCAAAGATTCATCGGTGGTGGCACGAAACACCAATACCCGAAGAACAAGAATACGTACCCCCTATAGTGAGTGCAGAAGAGCAAATAATAGACTTTTATTATACTGATACAGAAAGTGATAAAGAAGCTATTCTTACCTATAACGAAAACACCTATCTCGTATTAGAAACCAAAAATATGATAGGTAAAATAATTGATTTAAACCTTAAAAAGGAGAATATAGAAATGTTATATCAAGGTAAACGGCTAGTAGATGGTATGCTTAAGAATTATACGGTACAAACTAGTTTAGACAAAATACCCTTACAAATCATATCCGAAGAATCAGAAATAGAGTAGTTATGTACGAGAATATAATAGAATTAATTTATAAGGGCAAGGTAATGCGAGAGGTTCGCATACCTCTTAGGGATATTGACCGCGAGGTAAAGGAAGATCATAAAGGCTCTGACATTGTTGTGGTAAATGAGAATGGTACAACGATGCTACAAAAAAAGCATGAGTTTATCAATGTAGGCGAACGTATAGCACAGGTTCAATACAATACTTCTGCTACGCTTACCGAGCGAGGAACCGTGGTAGTAAGTCAATTTGTAAAAGAAGTAGCATCCAGAGGGGAGGACGTATGGTATTATAAAAATTCTGTAGGCAGTTTTGAGGGTACACTTTCAGAAGCGCAAGAAGAATTTCCTGATGTAGATTTCACAAAATTAGACCCATCGAGTATACCCACTATCGACCACCCAGAACTAGGTAAAACACCTATTATTACTAAACCTGTAGTGTGGGAAACGCTAAACGAATATGATGGAGAGAAAACAGGTAAACCCGTTTCTTGGGATGATTGGGCAGATGCTACACAAACGGCATTAGATGTAGTAGGGTTAATCCCCGCAGTAGGAGAAATAGCCGATTGTTTAAATGGTGTTATTTCACTTGCTAGAGGGGATTATGCAGGAGCTGCACTAAGTTTTGCAGCTATGGTACCTTTTTTCGGTCTATGTGCCGATTTTGATCTCGAGATGAGCGTTGGCGCCGATGTCCTCGTCGGTTCCACGGTGGGAACCGGCAACGGTTCGACGGGTTCCTGCACGACGGGCACAGCCGAGGACGTCACGGCGTTGTGGACCGCGCCGAGCGCGGGCTTCTTCACTTTCGACACGTTGGGCAGCACCTACGACACCGTCCTGTACCTCCTTGCCGGACCGAGCTGCGAGGGCACCGAGTTGGCGTGCAACGACGACGCGGGCTCCTTCGTCTACTACCCGGTGAGGTCGCGAGTGCGACGCGAGTTCTCCGCCGGCGAACAGGTCATCGTGGTCATCGATGGCTCCGGTGGAAGCACGGGCAACTACCGGCTGAACATCACCCCGGGCGCGCCCGCACGCGAGGTGAACTGCGCCGACTCGGTCGACGACGACCGAGATGGGCTGACGAACTGCCTGGACTTCGACTGTGAACTCGAGTGCACCGAGACGGCCCTCGAGTGCGCAGCGGCCGGCAGCGAGGATGCCGGGGACGCGCCCGCCAACTGCCTGGATGACGACTGCACCGGGTTCGATGCCTGCATCGAGACCGGCGCCGAATGCACCGGCGGAGACGACGAAGACGGGGACGGGGACATCGACTGCGGCGACTCCGACTGTCTGACGAGCGCCGAATGTCGGGCAACACCTGCGCCTCCAACGTTTGGGACCCGGCCGTCACTCTCACCGTGTCGGGAGACTGGGTCGGGTCGACGCACAACTACCACCGCCCGACAACGGGCCCCTTCTCGGGCTGCACCTCGGGCGAGACCGCGACGGCGGTGGACGAAGCGATACAT
>CAVYIL010000195.1:0-3948 GCA_963768325.1 uncultured Flavobacteriaceae bacterium
GGTGTCCAATACTAGAATAGTATAAAAAAATTAAAATTAACAAACCAACACATTATGAAAAACAGAATTGTTAGACCATTTCTTATCATTGGCTTATTTCTAGCCACATTTAGTAGTATCATAAGCTGTACTATTGAAGAGATACAATTGGAACATTGATAAGATTGAAAATAATGTCACTGATGTGGACGATGATGCTGAACCCGCAATATGGAAGGCGACCTCAGAAGTATCTCAGATAAATCTAGGAATGTCGGCAGAGATTAAATTAGTTTTTGAACCTTCAGAGGCTGGCAGAGAATTGACATATGAAGCACGCTACCGTTTCGCCGAAGGTGCTGGAACCTTGGTGCCCACACAGGAAAATGCCCCTGGTATCGCAACAGAATATGAAACAATAGCACCCAACACCTTTAACCTTACCTTTATACCCTCAGTACTAGGAAGCCAATCATTAATTTTTAGCCTTAAAGACGAAAATGGGCAAGAACTAATTACCGAAATTAACTTCGATGTAGTTGAAGTAGACGAAAAACAAGTACTAATAGACATCTATAACAGTAATCCACAATCACAAACACTATTAGGTTGGGATATTAATGAACCTGACCTAAGCAGGTGGGCAGGAGTAGACTTTAGATGGTAATGGAAAAATAATACAATTAGATTCTTGGAGGTAATAAATTAGAAATACTACCTACAACAATCGGAAATCTAACAAAGCTTAATAGGCTAGACTTAGGTGATAATAACCTAACAACAATACCCCCTGAAATCGGAAATCTAACACAGCTTACATACCTAGACTTAGATAGTAATAACTTAACAACACTACCCCCTGAAATCGGAAATCTAAGACAGCTTAGATTTTATCCTTAAGATAATAATAACCTAACAACAATACCTCCTGAAATCGGAAATCTAACACAGCTTAAATATCTAGATTTAAATAATAATAACCTAACAACAATACCTCCTGAAATAGGTAATCTAACACAGCTTGAAGATCTATTTTTATTCAATAATAATCTAACAACAATACCCACGGAAATCGGAAATCTAACACAGCTTGCAAGACTATATTTAAATGATAATAACCTAACAACAATACCCCCTGAAATCGGAAATCTAACACAGCTTGAATATATCTTAACTTAAGATGATAATAACCTAACATCAATACCCTCAGAAATTTGTGATCTTAGAAATTCAGGTACAGTGTCATCTGTAGATACAGGTCTATGTGAGTAGAAGTATTCTTAGATGAGTATTATATTTTTTGGGAGTTCTCACTGATTTAAGATCATTTAAATTAATTTCGTTGAACTTATGATTCATAAAAATCAGACTTAATAATATTAATGGTGTCCAATAATAGAATATCTTAAAAATTAACAAACCAACACATTATGAAAAACAGAATTGTTAGATTATTTCGTATCATTGGCTTATTTCTAGCCACATTTAGTAGTATCATAAGCTGTACTATTGAGGAGATACAATTGAACATTGATAAGATTGAAAATAATGTCACTGATGTGGGCGATGAATCTGATGATGAAAACGGTGATGGTTTAGAAATATTAGATACACCAGTAGTTCGTATTAATGCAGCGGGTGCAGCAATAAGTTCATCTGATGGCACAAAAGATTGGGAAGCAAACAATACCGTAGGTGCTCAAACAGAACTTTCATTTACCGTAAATACAGGAAAAAATTATAATGATAATATTACACCTACACGGCATTCATCTATACCAGATTATATTGATGATAAAACCTATAATGAGATTTTCGATCAAGAGCGCTATGATGATGATTCCGCTCCAGAAATGAAATACTCAATACCTTTAGAAGAAGGTAATTATGTAGTTAATATTTATACTAGTAATGTCTATTACAAATACCCGAATATTGGCGATCGTATTTTTGATATTCTTATAGAAGAAGATCTTGCGTTTGATGATTTTGATATAATTGAAGAGTTTGGTCATCAAGTTGGTGGTATGATTTCGTATAGAACTACCGTAACCGATGGAAATTTAGATATAGAATTTATTCACGGAGTTCAAAATCCGATTGTTAATGCAATAGAAATTTTAGGAGTTAATACAGGTTCAGATCCTTTTAATGATGATGGTTTTTATGATTTAACTCAATATGGTTATATAAATTTAAAAATTGAAGGAAAGAGACCTAGTGATGACGCTCCTTTTACTCACGAATCTGTATTACAATTTATAGGCAACAATCCTGAAAAAAATAGCTTTGAGTTCAATTCTTGTGATAATGGTTGTGGTGATAATCACTTTGATATAGAGTCTTTTTATGGGTTTAGTTTTTCAAGATTTCTAAATCCTCCTAACTCGGACAAAGCTAATTCCCTTCATATTTATTTTGAGGCAATTGATATTATTAATCGAGAAAAACTGGATTTTGGTTTATTCATAAAATTTAATGACTTTTTAGTTGTATTTGACGACTTAACATATCGTAATTTTAATGGTGAATATGATTCTCCACATGATCCATTTGATAATGGTGTTGTAGGTAAGGTAACAAACTATACATTTGACAGGACTACAAATAATTTGAAATTTTCCTTTTCAATGTTTGTCGATGGGAATCTCCGCGACAGTAATGATTTAAATATTTCAGGTACTGTTGACGTAATCCTTTTTGAAAAAGTAAATGATTCTCAGGGCAAGCCAAATAAGCATTAGAACGATTTAATTCTGTTGCAAACTTTACGGTTAGTGTGCGTGCCCCGTAATTCTTACAATCTAATGTTCAATTTCAAAGAAATAAACTGTAATTTTGATACTCAATAATTTGAATTTTGAAAGATTGATTTTGACGCACATTTAAGCCATTTTTTAGTCATTATCTTTAAGCCTTTTTTCACTTTAATAGAAGTAAATCAGAAAATAACGTAATCATAAAAAAAAAATTGAAACATGTCATTTTTGGCCAAAAATCACATCTTCAATGATGAAACCTATACTATTCTTCAATGCGACTATGCCTTTGACCAACCTATGGATATTATCGGGAAAACCTTCAGGTAAACCAGGGCAGACCAAGAAGTTCGCTGACCCATAGAATCTCAAGGTCGCCAAGACTTACACCTTTGGATGAATGAGCCTGAGCAGACCAAAAGTTTCGGTGCTTTAATTTTTTATAGAAAGAGATGGTATTGTCCCAGTTGCAGAAGGTAAATTTCGTAAGGCTTTTTCCGTGAAGCTGATAAACCTTTGATGCTAATAGTACTATGCCAATGAACATTTGGTGATTTCTTGCACAGATGATAAAATTGATGAGGAAATGGATGTCAAAAACATTTGGGTATTTAATACCGAAATTTGTTGTAAAAAATGACGCAACGTTACCCATTATAAGAATGAGCGCGTTTTTTAATAAACCCTATCATTTTTATTGCCTTTAGTTCTTAATTTTAGCCCTGCACCAAATATGAGTCAACCTTGGCTGACCATTTTACGCTTTGTGCCGTCAAAGACATGCCGCATCAATGGAACCTTAGAACATTCCAGTGTCATACCTTTCCTATAAATATTAGAATGGTTTCATCATCAGGCATAATTTCTTACTTTTATCTATTTCCAATCAATGGTGTTTGTTACAAACCTCCTCGTGACTAGGTGCTTCTGGATGTATTTTTATACTCCTAACGAATAGAAACCCGAGTTTTTATGTCTTTCTTTTTCCCTTTCCCTGCGTTAAAATTACCAACCGTAGCTACGGCTATGCTTGCTAATTTTGCCTTGGGAAAGAAAAAAATAAAATTCCTAAAATTCACGAATTTCTATTCGTTAGGAGTATATTTTTGTATAATGACTTTGTTTCTCCATAATTCAATAGGTTTCTGTGTTTTATCACAGAAAACTGTCTTTCTGAACATTGCTTTTCTTTTTACCAGCTTTTCCATTA
>CAVYIL010000196.1:0-3645 GCA_963768325.1 uncultured Flavobacteriaceae bacterium
ATTTCTTGCGTCAAAGAAGTTTCGGTATCTGATTCATTTTGGGAGCATGAATAAATCAAAATCAATACCAATATACTAAATAATATTTTCATTTCTTCTCCATTTTACATTAATAAATTTAAAATTCTTTTGTAATATCATCTAATTTTCCCAATAGATAATATAATTCAACCATTGCTGAAATAAATTCATAATAAGTATTAACATTTTCTAGTTTTGAATTTTGTAAATTTAATTTTGCATCAATAAAATCAAGATTTGATACCAAACCTTTTTCTTTTTGTTGTTCTATAACACTATAGTTTTTTTCATTAAAACTTACGTTTGTTTCATTTAGTTCTTTTTGAGTTTTCAAATTAATAATTTTGTTTACAGTTTCAGTCAAAACAAGGTGTGTATTTTGTAATTGATTATAAAAATTCTCTTGATTAGTTTTATATTCATAATAGGATGATTTTACAGATGTAAAGTTTTGAAAACTGGTAAATAGCGGCATACTAAAATTTACCATTAATGTTTTAGGCGAATAATCATCTAATTCTATCGTATTATTTTCACGCCAGGCATGAGAATAACTTAAATTTATATTTGGCATAAAAGATGAGAAAGAATTGTGATAAAAATGCTTACTGATTTCTTCATTTGATTTTGCTGCCGATAAAGCGGCATTTACTTCAATAAGTTTTTCATCTTTTATATTAATTAATTGTAGTACATTCTCATCAGTCATATTAGCTAATTTATCACCCTCATTTAACAAAATTTCCGGGATACGATTTTCAATTTCAATCGTATTTTGCATATTTACATTTGTTAGTCTTTTTAATACCGCATTTGATGTTCTGAGTAATGACTCGCTATTTACCGCAATACTTTTTTGTTGTTGTAATTCCACCTTCCAACGCAAAACTTCAGATTTTGAGTATCTGCCTGCAATATGTAAGCGCTCAGCTTTTTCAAAATTCAATTTTGACAAGTTTAAATATTCCTTCTGTATTAATAAAACTTCGGAAAGATTAAGCACATTTAAGTAAGACTTGGGTAACCAAAAACACTATATTGCGCTTAGTTGATTCATTCATTTGAATCGAGGCTTCTTCAGCAGCATTAGCAATATACAATCCATTAAATATATTACCATTAAATATTGGCATGGCTAAATCTATAGATGTGTAAAATGATTCTCTGTAAGACGATTGGGGAACTGTAAAATCTGGAGGCAAATTTGGAAAAAACAAATGAAGATTTTGTCTAAAAAAATCTCTTTCTTCAAAACTCTTTTGGTCAATTTTCATGTATCTTGTATTTAATGAAACCGTTGGGAAAAGCTGTGTCCAGGCTTGTTTCTTATCCCAATTTGCTTTTAGCATACCAAATTCACTGGCTTTAACTTGATTGTTCTTTGAAAGTGCTCTGGATATTGCTTCCTCCATAGAAATGTAAATTTTTTCTTTTGCCTTCATTTCCTGTGCAGATATTGAAGAAAATATTGTTAGTAATATAAATAGTATAATTAAAGATTTATACATGCTCCTTGCCTTTCAATACTAAAATTAGATCATATTAATTTATAAATTAAACCTCAGTTAAAATAATTCCTGATTTCAGAATTCAAATGAACAAGATTGTGTCAAAGAATACAATAGTAAAAGTTAATATAAAAAATAATTCAATCATAGTAATAATCCATGGATTGTTTATTTTATAGGACGAATTGTCAATTAGAATGATAAATTGATTTAGAGGAATATTGTTTTATTGTGATGCTTACTTTAGCATCTTTTTGATGACATTAAATTTAAAGAAAAAAAACAAATCAATTTATTTTTATTTATTATGAAAGAGGGATTCAATTTCTTCTATTTTAAAGGGTTTTGAAATGAATTCATCCATCCCGGCCTTTAAACATTTTTCTTTATCGGATTCCTGAGCATGTGCAGTTAGGGCAACTATGTTAACATGGGAACCCATTCTCTTTTCCCATTTTCTGATTTCAATTGTGGCTTCTATACCATCCATCTCAGGCATTTGTAAATCCATAAAAACCATATCATAGTTCTTCGATTTTACTGCTTCAACCGCCAAAATTCCATTTTCTACAACATCAATTTCTGAACTGAATTTATTTAATAATTTCACTGCTACTTTTTGATTTATTAAATTATCTTCAGCAATTAATAATCTTTGATTTAGTGATTTTTCTATTTGAATTGATGACTTTAATTCCATTCCTTCATTAACCATTTCTTCCCGATTGTATTGATAACTAAATATTTTTAGTAAACTATCAGAGACTTGTTTCCTTTTTATTGGCTTTGAGATTGTAAGTAAATCCTTCTTTTCAAGAGACTCTGGATCTTTCTTTTTAACATTTACAGGAATAATCTGTACTTTATAAACATCTTTTCCAAGTTCATTTAATTTCGATGCCATTTTTTCATTTGAATTTGCGAATATCGCATCTAATTTTGAATTTTTATTTATCAATTTCTCAATTTCCAATAGGCCGTTAGTTATATTATTTGTAGATATTACCTGACAGTCTAACATTTTGAGGTATTCACAAACCACTTTATTTGTTGGTAGAGAATCTTCAATCACCAGTACTTTTAATTCTGTTTTATTATCTAATTTATTAACATCAATTGGTTCTTTTTTTACTGGTCCAAATTGAGCTGTAAACCAGAATTCTGAACCTTTACCTTCTATGCTGTTAAAATTAATTTCACCATTCATCATTTCCACAAGATTCCTAGCAATTGCCAGGCCTAATCCTGACCCTCCATATTTTCTTGTTATTGAAGCATCAATTTGAGAAAAAGATTTAAATAATTTTTTAGAATTTTCTTCTGAAATTCCAATTCCGGTATCTTTAATTTTAAACAACAATTCAACTATGTCATTTGATTCTGTATTTTTTGAAATGTTTATAAAAACTTCACCTTTTTCTGTAAATTTTATTGCATTATTGACAAGATTAATGAGTATTTGTTTTAATCTCGAAGGATCACCATTTATATTAACCGGAACATTTTTTTCGATAAGACATTCTAACTCCAGGTTTTTATCATAAGCATTAAAAGCAAGGAGATCCAGTGTATTATCTAACACTTCATGAAGATTAAAATCAACTTTATCAATAGTTAACTTATTTGCCTCAATTCTTGAAAAATCTAATATATCATTTATAAGAGTTAACAAATTAATCGCACTTGTATTTATTATTTTCACAAAATCATTTTGTTCAGAATTTAACTGTGATTCCTTCAAGAGTGATGCCATCCCAATTATACCATTCATCGGCGTTCGAATTTCATGACTCATATTTGCTAAAAATTCACTCTTTATTTTATTAGCATCTTCGGCTTCTTTTCTGGCTTTTGCTAATTCATAGACGGTATTGGCCATGCGGATATTTTGTTCTTTTAATTCAGCAGTCCTTTTTTTAATTTGAAGTCTTAAAATTATAATGCCAATGAGTCCAACTACAATCAATAAAACCGCAATTAATAATATTTGTTTATAAAAATCTGCTGAATATCCAATTAATCTAAAATCTTGTTCAAACCTTGGATGAATTTGATAATTACTATTAAGGGGTTCTTTTTGATCAAATTGTGTTAATATACCTGTAACTTCAAGTCT
>CAVYIL010000197.1:0-35930 GCA_963768325.1 uncultured Flavobacteriaceae bacterium
ATAATTACAGATTGTATTTCGTGCTTATATAAAATATCAGAAATAGACTGTGTACTATGTACAACAGTATCCAATATTTCGTATACTAACTGCTCATGATTCGGTTTTTCAGGAAACGCAGAAGAGATTACAATAGTTTTAGTACTAGTATCTAATACTATCGAATTATCTGGAATCTTATTAGATGGATCCACTACAATTCTAATAGGATTATTCCCATACCAATCTCTAATTGTTAACCTAGGATTATCCTTTATAACAGTTTGGTTTCCAACTAAAATAGCCTGCTCTTCGGCACGCCATTTATGTACTAGTTGCCTAGCATAAGCATTCGTAATCCAAATTGGTTCTCTTTTAGTAGTATTATACTCAGGGGCAATAAATCGATCAATAGTTTCGGCCATTTTAAAATAATATAAGGTCTTTTCTTATTGTGATACGTAAAAAAACGTTTATTAAGATCCAAGCACTGAGATTCTATAACACCAACAATAACATCACAACCAGCACCCATTAATTTTTGGATACCCTTTCCAGAAACTTTTGAAAAAGTATCCACTGTACCAATAACTACTTTTTTTATCCCTTTAGCTATAATTAAATCACTACAAGGAGGAGTTTTTCCAAAATGACTACAGGGCTCTAGGCTAACATATATAGTAGCACTCTTTAGAAGAGATTGATCTCTTACAGACTGTATAGCATGAACCTCTGCATGTGGTTCTCCTGCTCGATAATGCCAACCTTCTCCTATAATCTTATTATTATGCACAATTACACTTCCTACCATAGGATTCGGATAAGTTGTCCCCATACCTTTTTTAGCCAATTGGAGACATCGTGCTAAATATTTCTCGTGTATACCCCTTTCCAAACTCACCTTTTATTTATACTTTATTAAATTCATACGGATAAAAAAAATACCCGAACAATATCGGATAATTCCTACTTTTATATTACTAAAAATAGTACTTAGACTATTATTTTTGCTATTATTATATCCTCTGAAGAGTAAAAAATAACTCCTAGCCAGATACCACACCCATTTATTAGTAAAGCAACTAACCTTTGATCAACTATAGCTAAACCACTAAAAAAAACACTACCACAAATACTATCAAATAGTTACTATATAAATTTCAATTATAATTTATACTAGTTTTTGAAGAATTTAATTTCATTAAACACTGGAATCATTTTTTTGTAAAATTAACAAAAGTTTGTTTTAAAATTCTCATTTTTGAAGTCTATAAAAAAGTATTTTTAAATAAGAGTAAACACAATGAATATTCGACCAATAGAATTAAAAGATAATTCAGAAGTAGCCCAATTGATAAGAGAAGTTTTAGTCGAATTTGGAGTACCAAAAGTTGGTACTGCCTATGAAGATGAAGCACTAGATAATATGTATAAAGCATATAATGAAACCAGAAAACAATATTATGTAGTAGAAGATGAAAATAAAATTATAGGTGGTGCAGGTATAGCTCCATTACAAGGAGGAGACACTAATATTTGCGAACTTCAAAAAATGTATTTCTTACCAATAGCAAGAGGCAAGGGAATTGGGGCTAAAATGATCCAAACTTGTTTAGAACATGCAAGAAAAGAAAAATTCACCAAATGCTATTTAGAAACAATGCCTTATATGGAATCCGCTGTTAAATTATACAACAAAGCTGGTTTTAAATTCCTAGACAAACCATTAGGCAGTACAGGACATTATAGCTGTCAATCGTGGATGATAAAAGAACTGTAATCAATCGAATACTAAAAACAAATAAAATTGACCATAAAAGAGCTGAGAACCAATTTTGTAGAATCCTTATCCGGAATTTATGAACTAGAAGAAATAATATCTTTTTTTTATATTCTATCCGAACACCTTTTGGGATTAAAACGAGTACATATTGCGATAAATTTAGATAAAAAGCTCACAGAAAACGAAATTTTCAATTATAAAAAAGCAGAAGAACGTCTTAAAAAACAAGAACCTATTCAATATATTGTTGGCGAAACAGAATTTTATGGATTACCTTTTACCGTAGATACAAATGTATTAATTCCACGTCCAGAAACTGAAGAGTTAGTAGATTGGATTATAAAAAATTGCAATACAGTAAAAGACGAAAAAAAAATAAAAATTTTAGACATAGGAACAGGCAGCGGTTGTATCGCAATTTCATTAGCCAATAAAATACCCAATGCACAGGTTCATGCATTAGACGTTTCTACAAAAGCCATTGAATTAGCCAAAAGAAATGCAAAAAAAAATAATGTGAATGTGAATTTTATTCATTGCAACGTATTAAAAATTGAAGAGTTTTCTGAATCATACGATATAATAGTTTCTAACCCACCATATGTAAGAGAACTAGAAAAAAAAGAAATGAATCCTAACGTATTAGAAAACGAACCTCATTTAGCATTATTTGTATCTGACAATGACCCTTTGATCTTCTATAAAAAAATTACAGAATTAGCAAAACAGAACCTAAATCCAAAAGGAAAATTATTTTTTGAAATAAATCAATATTTAGGAAAACAAACAAAAAAAATGATACAAAATTTAGGATTTCAATCAGTAGAATTACACACAGATATAAATGGCAATGATAGAATGATATATGCCAAAATTAAATAAATATAAAAACATGAACAATCTTAATTCTATATGTGTGTTTTGTGGCAGCAATAATGGTAATGATAACGCTATAAATACAGAAGCATATGCACTTGGAGAAAAATTAGCTAATCAAAATATTACTTTGGTTTATGGAGCAGCCAAAATAGGAATCATGGGAGAAATTGCCCAAGGAGTCCTAAATAATAAAGGAAAAGTAATTGGTGTGATTCCTGAATTTCTAAAAGTAAAAGAAGTAATTCATTTAGGATTATCAGAATTAATTACCACTATAACAATGCACGAACGAAAAATGAAAATGCACGATCTTAGTGAGGGTTTTATTACATTGCCTGGTGGATTTGGAACATTAGAAGAATTATTCGAAATTATTATTTGGTCTCAATTAGGATTACACCAAAAACCCATAGGATTACTCAATATTAACGGATTTTATGATGATCTTTTGCTACTATTAAATAAAATGGTACAAAAAGGATTCTTAAAAAAAGAAAATTATGAACTACTTTTGGTAGCAGATACTATTGATATGTTATTAGAAAAAATGAAATCTTTTAAACCGAAACACGTGCCTAAATGGTTACAAGTAGATAACGTATAAGTAGAATTAATACAATTCTACTTTATTGGAAATAAAAACAGTATCTATAGAAGTAATCTAAACTTTTTTGATTCTGGCGAAAAATAATTATTTTTCACTCAATTGAAGGTTTTTTTGCATTTCATAATTAAAATCTAATATCCAAAACATTAAAACTTGATTCTTAGAAAAATGAATATCGAACAAAAGATTAAAGAACTGAGAACAGAATTAAGCACGCATAATCACAACTATTATGTGCTAGATGCAGCCACAATTAGTGATTATGAATTTGATATAAAACTAAAAGAACTTCAGCAGTTAGAAGAAAAATATCCCGAGTACTATGACCCTAATTCACCTACATTAAGAGTAGGAGGAAAAATAACCAAGTCCTTTGATACAGTAGTACATCAACATAGAATGTATTCTTTAGACAACTCCTATTCTTTAGAAGATTTACAGGATTGGGAAACCCGAATAAAAAAAATGATAGATGGAGATATTAAGTATGTATGTGAACTAAAATATGACGGAGCCTCTATCAGTATGACTTATGAAAATGGAGAATTGATTAGAGCAGTAACAAGAGGAGATGGAATACAGGGAGATGATGTAACGACTAACATAAAAACAATAAAATCCATACCCCTAAAATTAAAAAGAGATTTTCCTCCTAAATTCGACATCAGAGGCGAGATAATTTTGCCGTTTGAGGGTTTTAATAAGATGAATGAAGAACGTATAGCTATCGGCGAAGAACCATATGCTAACCCTAGAAATACAGCATCAGGCAGTCTTAAACTTCAAGACAGTGGAGAAGTTGCAAAAAGACCATTAGACTGTCTATTATATAACATCGTTGGAGATAGATTAGGCTTAGAATCCCAATATAAAAATCTAGAAAAAGCAAGAGAATGGGGATTTAAAGTCCCAAAAGAATCCCGCTTAGTAAGCTCTATTGATGAAGTATTAGAATTTATAACCTATTGGGATACAGATCGACATAAATTACCCTATGAAACAGATGGAGTCGTTATAAAAGTAAATAACTTACAACAACAAGAAGAATTAGGACATACCGCTAAAGCACCTAGATGGGCAATAGCCTATAAGTTCAAAGCAGAACAAGTATCTACTATCCTACACGAAATCACATACCAAGTAGGAAGAACAGGAGCAATAACACCAGTAGCTAATTTAGAACCCGTATCATTGGCAGGAACTATAGTAAAAAGAGCGTCACTCCATAATGAAGATCAAATAAATAAACTTGAC
Organism: uncultured Flavobacteriaceae bacterium; assembly: GCA_963768325.1. Lineage (GTDB taxonomy): Bacteria > Bacteroidota > Bacteroidia > Flavobacteriales > Flavobacteriaceae > Aquimarina. The sequence continues at coordinate 4,503 of CAVYIL010000197.1, forward strand.
ATAAGAATAACAGACACTGTTTTTGTAGAAAAAGGAGGAGAAATTATCCCTAAAATTATTGGAGTTGATTTCAATAAAAGAGATACAAAATCATTACCAACAACCTATATCAAAGAATGTCCTGAATGTAACACACCCTTAACTCGCAAAGAAGGAGAAGCACACCACTACTGTCCTAATAGCCAAGGATGTCCTCCACAAATTATTGGACGCATACAGCATTATATTTCTCGTAAAGCAATGGATATAGAAGGTCTAGGTGGAGAAACTGTAACACTTTTGGTTAATGCAGGACTAATAAAAAATTACACAGATTTATACGAACTAAAAAAAGAACAAATAGTTCCATTAGAACGTATGGCAGAAAAAAGTGCCGAAAACCTTGTTGTAGGCGTAGAGAAATCCAAAGCAATCCCTTTTGAACGAGTATTATTTGGAATGGGAATCAGATATGTAGGCGAAACTGTAGCAAAAAAATTAGTTAAACACTACAAATCAATAGACGCTATTATTGCTGCAACACTAGATGATTTGGTTAATGTAGATGAAATAGGAATTAAAATAGCCGAAAGTATAAAAGATTTTTTTTCACACGAAGAAAATATAAATTTATTAAATAGATTAAAACAATATGGTATTCAATTAGAAATTTCAGCAGAAAAACTTGCTAGTCAAACCGACACCCTAAAAGGGCAAACGTTTGTCGTTTCAGGAGTTTTTGAAAAAATATCACGAAATGAACTTAAAAAATTAATAGAAGATAACGGAGGCAAAGTGTCTAGTTCAATTTCCTCTAAGACCAATTACATCGTCGCAGGAACCAATATGGGACCCAGTAAATTAGAAAAAGCCAAAAAACTTGACATTGCCATCATAAATGAAATAGATTTTTTAGAAAGGATAGCTAGTTACAGCTACGCTAAATAACATCTTATTATCCCTAAACTTAACACATAATATGATTTTATTGTAACTATTCACCCAGTTAATTTATTTATTTTCAACGTGTTAAAAACTGTATTTTTACTTTAGTTAGCAATTTATAAACTTTAAAATAAAATAATGACACTAAAATCAGGGTTTTGGTTATAAATCATCAATAAAATAAAGATTTTTACGCCATATACTTAGAGATATTTAACAAAAACGGCTGAATAGTTACATTTTATTTCTGAATAAAATGGATATTTTCTAATTTTTAAATGAATAGATTTTTTTAAAAAAATAAATAATTATAGTTTTGCCATAAATTTTTAACTGTAAACACGAGTTTACTCATGAAAACCACTTAATTTTTTAAAATAAACACCTGATACACAACACACTTGTCATTTGTTTAGATTTAACAAATCATTAATAAAGTTTGTTATGATTAATCACTAAAGTTTGTTTTTAAATAATTTATGAAAAAGACCCTTTTTATGTTTAGATCAATGATAAATAGTTTAATCCACATTTTTAATTTTTGTACTCCTAGACGGTGTTACGGTTTTTTATCTATAAGTATTTATTCTAGAAATTGTCAATTTTTATCAAGTTGTTACTTATAATGAGAAAAGCAGAAATGTATAATTTTATAGAATTATTAAAAACCACAAAAAGAATTTATTTAGTCTTCTATTTTTCTTTTTTTGTTCTAATGATAGTCGCTAGCTTCTTTGATAAAGAAATCTTAGTCTATTTTAAACCTTTAATCCCTTTAACTGTAGCTATAATTTATATTAAGTCAACAAACAAAATAAATTATTTTTACCTAATTAGCCTCCTTTTTTTAACATTAGGCAACATCTTCATTTACAATGATTTTTTAAAATATTTTGACCTATCATGTTTGTTTATTATTGTCTTTTATTTCTTTAATTTCTTAACACTAAAACCATATTGGGTGTTAAGTGATATAAAATTAAGCCATTTAAATTCATTTCCCGTAATTATAAGTTTCATACTAATTGGGTATTTAACATATTCCATTTCAAGTTTAATTTTCCCAATTATTCAAAACTCTATACTAATCTCAGCAACTATATTCATTAGTTTTATTTCATTTGCCACTATTTGTTTATTCATATACATGGCAGATAGATATTTTGGTAATTTTAGACTCCTAGTAGTTTCGAGTTGTTGCTTATTTGTTAGTGCATTACTACCAATAAATGAATTTTATTACTACAATAGAGCATTTACAATAGTAATAAATATCGCGGATACCCTTTGGATGTATTTCTTTTTGAGGTTTTTAATTGATGTTAAGATTAATGAACCAAAACACGAAATTGAGAAATATTTTTAAAATGATATATATTTTTGTAGCTTTTATTCATATAAGACTCTTATTTATAAACTGTAAAATGTCTACATTTGTCTCATAACTTTATTTGACTAATGATTTTTACAGGATTGAAGCAAAATGCATTGAAAAAAAGTATAGAAACTTTTTTGAAAAAAAGAAATACTTTACCTAATGAAATTTCGAGTCTTCAAACTCTGGGAGTTCTTATTGACGCCTCTAAAACTGTCAATATATTGTCACTATTGAAACTAGCCAATGAATTAGGAATGGGTTCAGAAAAGTTAAAAATAATGGGGTTCAAAGAAGATCAAAAAGAAATAGCTGATGACAAAGATGCTGCCTATTATAATAAAAAAAGTTTTTCATTTAATGGATCCGTAAAAAGCACATCTCTACAAGAATTTATCGATAAAGACTATGATGTTTTAATCAGTTTTTATGCAGAAGATAAATTAGAATTGAATTATGTAGCTGTTGCTTCTAAAGCTAAATTAAAAGTTGGTTTTGCCGAGGTTGATAATCGTATTAATGACTTGATCATAGGATCAGCAACAAGTGATATAAACCTTTTTATAGCTGAATTAAAAAAATATTTAAAAATTTTACAGATTATATAGTTATGAATAGTTTTCTCAAAGGAACGGGAGTAGCATTAGCCACACCATTTAATAAAGATGGTTCTATTGATTTTAATGGACTAACATCATTAGTAGATTTTTGCATCAATGGCAAAGTAGAATATCTTGTCGTTTTAGGCACTACAGCCGAGTCTGTTACTCTCACTAAGGAAGAGAAAAAAGAGGTAATAAACCATATTGTTTTAACTAACAATAAAAGACTCCCATTAGTTATAGGCATTGGTGGAAATGATACAACAGCCATTATTCAAGAGATGAAAGAAAGAGATTTGTCAGATTTTGAAGCTATATTATCCGTAGTACCAATGTATAATAGACCTGAACAAGAAGGAATATACCAACACTATAAAGCAATTAATGATAACACCCCCTTACCTATTTTGTTATATAATGTACCGTCAAGAACAGGTACAAATATGACTGCCGAAACAACACTTCGGTTAGCACAATTAGACAACATTATAGGAATAAAAGAAGCTACATCAGATTTAACACAAGCCCTTAAAATATTAAAAGATCGACCTAAAAACTTTCTAGTACTTTCTGGTGATGACACATTAGCTTTGCCAATTATATCCGCAGGAGGTGACGGTGTAATAAGTGTTATTGGTCAAGGATTCCCTCATGAATTCTCTGAAATGATAAGATTGGGTCTATCTAATGAAACCCAAAATGCATATGAAATACTCTATCGTTTAATGCCAATAATTGATTATGCTTTTAAAGAAGGTAATCCTGCTGGGATAAAAAACATTTTAAAGATAAAAGGGATTTGTGGAGATCATCTTCGTCTACCCCTATTACCAGTTTCCAAAATGCTATCTGATAAAATAACTGAATTTATCTTAGAACAAGAACATCATCAAAGATGGCTAAAAAACTAAACCACTATGGACTAAAGTCCATAGGTTTTTAAATCTGACTAAAGTCAGCAGTACGGAATCATTCCAAGATAAAAGAATCTGTATCATTACTAGATTTGCGATGATGCTCTAGATAATCATTTACCATTTTATCTGTAATATTTCCTGTACTCCAACAACCAAATCCTATAGCCCAAAAATGACGACCCCAATAGCGCTTTTTCAGATTAGGAAATTCCTGCTGAAGCTTTCTTGAACTGCGACCTTTCAATTTCTTAACTAGACTACTTACATCCTGAGACGGACGGTACTCAATATGCATGTGAACATGATCTTTACTAACTACGCCTTTCAAAATACTCACTCCTTCTGCATCACAAACCTGAACTAGAATTGACCTACATCGTTTTTGAATATCTCCTTCTAAAACAGGATAACGATACTTGGCACTCCAAACTAGATGAACCGTTAAACGTGATACTGTATGGCCATTTACCCGTTGTTCTGTCATAAGACAAAGGTAAATGTTTTTAGAAGCTAAAGCGAGATGCACTAAAGTGCATAGTTTTAACTAATTCTGAGACCAATAAAAGATCCAGGCATAGGAAGATCATCCGATAAAAACGCCAAACGATTTATTAACCCTAATGGTTCTTTTAACGTAAAACATATTAATAGAATTCGATCTTTATCCGAAAACTATGATTATTTGATTACTATCAGTTGGATTAAATTTTTCACATGGGTAATAATAGGTTTTGTAATTGTTAATACATTATTTGCACTATTATATACGATTTTAGGGATTTCTAACATTACAGAACCAACCAGATATATTTATAAAGATTTTTTAAATGCATTCTTTTTTTCAGCCCAGACTATTACCACTGTAGGATATGGCGCAATGGCTCCCAAAGGGATTTTATTTGGAATAATATCCTCTATAGAAGCCTTATTAGGATTATTAAGTTTTTCATTTGTTACAGGATTATTATACGGTCGGTTCTCTAAACCAAGATCAAACATTAGATTTAGTAATAGTATAGTTTTAAAAAAACACAATGGAGTAGATTGTATCATGTTTAGATTAATGAGTAGAAGTAAACACGCAATGATTCTTCCTAAGATAGAGGTTACCTTAATATTATCAGAAGAAGATGTAAATAAAAAACACGTAAATAATTTTTATGCACTTGACTTAGAACGAGATTCTATAACTTATTTGCCTATTACTTGGACAATTGTCCATCCAATAAATGAGACAAGTCCATTAAAAGAGTTTAATAGAGAAGAATTACAGAAATTAAATGGTGAAATGTTAATTCTAACAAGCTATTATGACGAATCTTTTGCCCAAGATGTACATCAAGTATACTCTTATTTGCTAAAAGACTTAAAAATAGACCAACAATTTATTCCTGCTTTTTATTATGACAAAGGATATACAATACTAGATCACAACAAATTAGACAAAACAGAACAAAGTAAACCAGAATAGTTCTCATAATTTAGTCTATAATTTGTTTTGCAACAAAGCATAACTAAAAGTAGTTATTTAATAGGTCAATTAAAGTTTTTGTAATACGGTAGAAATATCTATTTTTGCCAGACGTTTTTTAAGATATGAAGAGATTATTGTTTTTGTTACTATGTGTATTATGTTTAGGGTCTTGTAGTCAATACCAAAGAATGCTTAAAAGTGATGAGGTAAGCCCAAAATATAAAATGGCAGAAGAGTTATACAAAGAAGGGAAATATAAAAAAGCATTACGATTATTCGAGCAAATTGTACCTCAATACAGAGGAAAACCCCAAGCAGAACGAGTTATGTATTATTATGCTGATACATACTATCATCTAGAAGATTATTTTCTTGCAGGGTATCAATTTGAACGATTTATAAAATCTTACCCTGATAGCGATAAAAAAGAAGAAGCTGCATATAAAAGTGCTAGAAGCTATTACTTTTTATCACCAAGATATAGCTTAGATCAAAAAGATACTGACAAAGCAATAAAAGAATTACAATATTATATAAATACTTTTCCAGAAGGAGAGTTTTTAATAGAAGCCAATGCGCTAGTAACAGAACTAAGATTTAAAAAAGAAAAGAAAGCGTATGAAATAGCCAAATTATATCATCACAGAGAGGATTATAAAGTAGCCATTTCTGCATTTGACGATTTTTTGGTAGACCATCCAGGATCACCTTTTAGAGAAAAAGTATTATATTACAAATTAGAATCTCAATATTTATTAGCAGTAGGTAGTTATGAAAGCTTAGTAAATGAAAGATTAGAGGAAGCTCAAAAATATTACACGAATTATAAAAAATATTATAACTCGGGAGAATACAATAAAAAAGCAGACGAAATAGCAGAAGATATTAAATCAAGATTAGAAAATATAAAATAAGGAGAAGATGGATTTAAAAAAAAGCACCGCACCGGTAAGTACAACTACCATAGATAAAAATTTAATAGATCACCCTACAGATAATATCTATGAGGCAATCTCTATTATATCTAAAAGAGCAAACCAAATTAATATTGATATTAAAAAAGAACTTTTAGAAAAATTAGATGAATTTGCAACCTATAATGATAGTTTAGAAGAAATCTTTGAAAATAAAGAACAAATAGAAGTATCTAAATTTTATGAAAAATTACCTAAACCACATTCATTAGCCATTCAAGAATGGTTAAATGAAAAAATATATTATAGAAATACAAAAACAGATTCAGAATCTTTATAACCTATGTCTGTATTAAGCGGTAAAAAAGTATTAATTGGTGTTACCGCTGGCATAGCTGCATACAAAATACCCTCTTTAGTGCGCCTGTTTATTAAAACAGGTGCAGAGGTAAAAGTAATAATGACCCCTGCAGCAAAAGATTTTGTAACACCTCTTACCCTATCTACTTTATCCAAAAACCCAGTTTATTCTACATTTTACAACACAGAAGACACGGATTCTGTATGGAACAATCATGTAGAACTCGGGTTATGGGCTGATTTAATGATTGTTGCTCCCGCTACAGCAAACACATTATCTAAAATGGCTACAGGCAATAGTGATAATTTACTATTAGCAACTTATTTATCCGCCAAATGCCCTATATATTTTGCACCAGCAATGGATTTGGACATGTATAACCATCCATCAACCCATAAAACTTTTAATCAACTTCAAGAATTTGGGAATATAATGATCCCTGCCGAATCAGGAGAATTGGCTAGCGGATTAATTGGTCAAGGTAGAATGGCTGAGCCAGAAAACTGTATCGATTTTATAGAAAAAGATATACTAAAAAAATCCCCTTTAAATAACAAAAAAGTTTTAATAACAGCAGGTCCCACATACGAGGCAATCGACCCTGTAAGATTTATAGGCAATCACTCCACTGGTAAAATGGGAATAGAATTAGCCATGATTGCCGCAAAATTAGGAGCCCACGTAACACTAGTATTAGGTCCCTCTACTTTAAAAATAGATAATAATCTAATACACGTTGTTATAAACGTTACAAGCGCTAAAGAAATGTATGAAGCAGTCGTTAAATCCTATGATGAAAGTGATATAGTGATCGCATCCGCAGCTGTAGCAGATTATAGACCCAAACATGTAGTACAGCAAAAAATAAAAAAAACAGACAACAATTTTACAATTGAATTAGAAAGAACAACCGACATTCTTAAATGGATGGGAACAAAAAAGAAAAATCAATTCTTAGTTGGATTTGCTCTAGAAACCGAAAACGAAGAAGAAAATGCAAAAAATAAACTTCAAAAAAAGAATTTAGACTTAATAGTTCTTAACTCGTTAAACGATAAAGGTGCTGGATTTAAAGGAGAAACTAATAAGGTTAGTCTAATTAATCATAAATTAGAAATAAAAACGTTTGAACTAAAATCCAAAAAAGAAGTTGCTAGGGATATATTTCATGAAATTAATCAACTACAAAATGCATAGACTATTTCTATTTTTAGGTATTGTGTTTATTATAAATTTTAGTATCAAAGCTCAAGAGTTCAATGCTAAAGTGACCGTAAACGCAGAACAAACAGGTCAACCAAACCTACAAGTTTTCAAAACACTTGAACGTTCACTAAATGAATTTATTAATAATAGCAAATGGACTAAAATCGATTTTCGTACAGAAGAGCGTATCGATTGTAGCTTCTTTATTAACATAAGTAATTACAGCAACGATTCTTTTAACGCTACATTACAGGTTCTAGCTTCTAGACCAGTTTATGGATCAAGTTATACCTCTACCATTTTTAATATAAACGACAAGAACTTTAATTTTAATTATCTAGAATACGAACCATTAAACTATAATCCAAATAATTTTGATTCTAACTTAGTTTCTGTTATTGTGTTTTACCTAAACACGATCCTCGGAATTGATGCGGACACTTTTGAACTCAAAGGAGGTACAAAATATTATGAAAATGCTAAAAATATAGTAGGAAATGCACAAAGCGGTAATTCTATTGGATGGAGAGCTCAAGATGGAAATCAATCTAGATTTATGCTAAATAACGACTTACTTTCTGGCACATACGACGGATATAGAAAAGCTTTATATATCTATCATATAGAAGGGTTAGACATCATGCACAATGACATAAAAAAAGGTAAAGAAACAATTGTCGAAGCATTAAAGCCATTAGTAGAAATGCACAATACTCGCCCTAATTCATTTTTAATGAGAGTGTTTTTTGATGCCAAAGCCGATGAAATCACAAGTGTACTTTCTGGAGGACCTAACGTAAATATAGCAGAAACCATTACATTATTAGAAAGAATAGCACCAACATACTCTAAAAATTGGTCTAATATAAAATTTTAATAAAATTCTTATACCAAAATATTTCAAAACTATAGTATCTTTACCTATTAATCAAATATTTTAAATTCAAAATCCCTTGGTCAAAGGTCTGTCTATAAAAAATTTCGCCCTAATAGAGCATTTACAGGTTTCATTTGATTCCGGTCTAATAACTATTACAGGAGAAACTGGCGCAGGTAAGTCATTATTATTAGGCGCATTAGGTTTATTATTAGGTAAAAGAGCTGATTTAAACAGTAGTAAAGACAGTTCTAAGAAATGTACTATTGAAGGAATATTCGAAATTTCAAAATACAATCTAATCTCATTTTTTGAATCTGAAGGATTAGATTATGAAGATGAAACCATAATAAGACGCGAAATTTTGCCCTCAGGAAAATCAAGAGCCTTTATAAACGACACGCCCGTTACACTACAGTCCTTAGGAGCAATTGGTAACAAATTAATAGATATTCACAGCCAACACCAAACATTAGAAGTAACTACTAATGATTTTCAATTTAAAGTACTTGATGCATTAGCAGGAGCTGATCGAGAAATTGAATCCTATAAAAGAGGAGTGAAATTACTGCGCATCAAAGAAAAAGAATTACGTACTCTTAAAGAAAACCAAGAAGAATTTACCAAAGAATATGAGTACAATGTTTTTCTATTAAAAGAATTAGAAGATGCTAAACTCCAATCTGGAGAATTAATCGAATTAGAAGAACGATACGAAACACTTAATAATATAGAAGAAATTCAAGAACGATTATCAGAATCAATTTCTCTCATTTCAGTAGAAGAATTAGGGGTTTACGACCAATTAAATAAAGTTAAAACAAATCTACTTAAGATTGAAACATATTCCTCTCCCCTAAAAGATTTATCTAATAGAATTCAGAGTATCATTATAGAATTAGATGATGTAATAGGAACCCTTGACGGAGAGATAGAAGGACTAGAAGCCGACCCACAACAACTAGAAGAGATTAGCCTAAGATTACAATTATTAAATAATTTACAACTTAAACATACTGTTTCTACAATAGAAGAATTAATTGCTATAAGAGACAATCTTTATCAAAAAGTATCCAAAACAGAATCTCTTACCGAAGAAATAGAGACACTAAATAAAGAAATCACAACGATTCAAACTCGATTAGATGAAGTAGCTATCAAAATCCATAAAAAAAGAGAGAAAGTACTTCCAAAATTAATTAACGAATTAGAAAGTATTCTAAAATCATTAGGAATGACTAATGCTACTTTTAAAGCCTCCTTAGAATTACAAGAAAAATACTTATCTAATGGAAAAGAAATTTTAGAATTTTTGTTCTCCGCCAATAAAGGAGGTTCTTACGGAGAATTAAAAAAAGTTGCATCTGGTGGAGAATTATCCAGGATAATGCTAGCCATTAAAGCAATACTTTCTAGATACGCACAGCTACCAACTATTATTTTTGACGAAATAGACACTGGAGTATCTGGTGAGATAGCTCACAAAATGGCAGACTTAATGTCCGAGATGAGTAATAACTTACAAGTTTTTAGCATCACTCATTTACCCCAGATAGCCGCAAATGGAAAAAGTCATTATAAAGTTTTTAAAGAGGATATAAATAACACCACTATAACACAGCTTAAACTATTAAGCGAAGAAGAAAGGATCAGTGAAATCGCAGAAATGATAGGAGGGAAAAATATTTCGGACTCAGCCTTAACACATGCTAAATCCTTGTTATATAACTAGTCTAATTTTATTGTAATGTAACTATACTTCTAAGTCGTTTAGTTATATTTACCTAATATTTTAACTTACAATTAAATGTCATACAATTTATTAAAAGGAAAAAAAGGAATTATATTCGGAGCGCTTGATGAAAATTCAATTGCTTGGAAAACAGCAGAACGTGTTCATGAAGAAGGAGGTAGTTTTGTTTTAACAAATGCACCAGTTGCTATGCGAATGGGAGCTATTAAAACCCTCGCAGAAAAAACTAATTCTCAAATAATACCTGCAGACGCCACTTCCGTTGAAGATTTAGAGGATCTAGTAGAAAAATCCATTGAGATTTTAGGAGGAAAACTAGATTTTGTATTGCATTCCATAGGCATGTCTGTAAATGTTCGAAAAGGTAGACATTACACAGATCTTGACTATGACTGGAGTCAAAAAGGATGGGATGTATCCGCACTTTCTTTTCATAAAGTCATGCAAATACTACACAAAAAAGACGCCATGAATGAATGGGGTAGCATAGTAGCATTAACCTATATGGCCGCACAGCGAGTATTTCCCGATTATAATGACATGGCTGATAATAAAGCATATTTAGAATCTATTGCTCGTAGTTTTGGCTACTTTTTCGGAAGAGATAAAAAGGTGCGTGTTAATACTATTTCTCAATCTCCTACTGCTACAACAGCCGGAAAAGGAGTAAAAGGTTTTGATGGTTTTATAGAATATGCTGATAAAATGTCTCCTTTAGGCAATGCTTCTGCATTAGAATGTGCTAATTATACTATAACACTATTCTCTGATCTCACACGAAAAGTAACACTTCAAAATTTATTTCACGATGGAGGGTTTTCTAATATGGGAGTGAGTCAATTGGTAATGGAAAAGTTCATCGATGAAAAATAACTTATAAGTTGTTTAAATTTAATAATATGAAGGCTCAAATCTTAAGAATTTGAGCCTTTTTCAATACTATTTATACGGTTTTTCACTAGTAAAAAACCCTAAAATTATGAGTAAAATATCCATTTCTATAGTAAGTACGATTTATTGTTTATTTACATTTGCAAAATGAAATTTTTGTTTTCTTTTATAATACCAGTCTTTAATAGACCTCATGAAATTGATGAGCTTCTCAAGAGTATGACTGCCATGGATTATCCATATAATTACGAAATCGTTATTATAGAGGATGGTTCTTCTGAGACAGCACAAAAAGTTGTGGAGTCTTATCAACAAAAATTATTTATTAGCTATTATTATAAATCGAACACAGGACCTGGAGATTCTCGAAACTATGGAATGCAAAAAGCAAAAGGTAACTATTTTATTATTTTAGATAGTGATGTGATTTTACCTAAAAATTATTTGACACAGGTAGATTACTTTTTAAAGAGCACTTATTTCCATTGTTTTGGAGGAGCAGATGATGCTCATAAAAGTTTTTCTAATTTACAGAAAGCTATCAGTTTTAGTATGACATCTTACCTCACTACAGGGGGAATAAGAGGAAGAAAAAATGGACTAGGCAGGTTCCAGCCTCGTAGTTTTAATATGGGACTATCTAAGGAAGCTTTTGAAGCCTCTGGGGGGTTTGGAAATATTCATCCAGGAGAAGATCCTGATCTAACTATTAGATTATGGAAATTGGGTTATGACACCGTATTAATACCCGAAGCTAAGGTATTTCATAAAAGAAGATTATCTTGGGGTAAATTTTATACACAAGTTAATAAATTTGGAAAAGTAAGACCAATTTTAAATTTATGGCACCCCGAAACTGCCAAAATCACGTATTGGTTTCCGTCATTATTTACAATCTATACAATATTTTCATTTATAGTATTATTCTTAGGTCACAAGTATTTCGCTGTTCTATGGATAAGTTATATTTTCTTAATTTTTTTTAATGCTAGTTTTAAATATAAAAATGTTTTTATCGGAATGCAATCTGTTATAGCAGTGTTAGTTCAATTTTATGGGTATGGAAAAGGATTCCTTATATCTTATTACTATACTCATATACTAAAGAGAATACCAGAACAGGAATTTAAAACTTTGTTTTTTAAAAAATAACTAATTATGCTGTATAGAAGAAATGATAGATCTGCATTTAAAAAAAACAACGTAAAAATATTTTTGTTTTTTTTGCTATTCACCTCCTTTTTATGGTTGTTACTACAATTTTCTAAAAATTATACGAAAGAAGTTGAAGTTTCTATTTCATATACGAATTTACCAAAAGATAGAATTTTAAATGATGAAAGTGATCAAACTATCAAAATGGTTCTTAATGGAAATGGTTTTAGGCTAATAAGTCAGTATTGGAGTACATCAAAACTTTATTTTGATCTAAATGATGCCGTTTCTAAGAACAATAACGAATACCATTTTTATCTTGATAAAGAGACTATATTCATAAAGAATAAATTAGATTTTAAAGGAAAGGTATTACGAATACAAAAAGATACATTGGTATTAAAATTAGATGTAAACCTAGAGAAAAAAATACCCGTCAAAATAAATAAAAACATTCAATTTACCAATGGATATGGAAGTAATATTGGACTGGTGGCTTTTCCTGATTCAGTAACAATTAGCGGTCCATCAAAAATAGTAGATACTATTCAATTTATAGAAAGTAATGAATTAAAACTAGAAGGTCTGAACTCTAATTATAAAACTGAATTAGGTTTAAATATAGACAGGTTACCAACTAAAGTTAGTATTACCCCTAATAAGATAGAAACCAGTATAGAAGTGAGTAAATTTACAGAAGGAAGTCAAAAAGTTCCAATAACATTAAAGAATGTTCCAGAAGGAGTAAAAATAAATATTTTTCCAAAAGAAGTAACGGTAGTCTATAGAGTTGGTTTAGATAAATATAATGAGATATATGCAATCGATTTTAAAATAGAGGCTGATTATAACAAAGTTTCCAATGACAGTTCTTTTTTAATACTAGAACTTATTACTATTCCAAAATCCATTCATGATGTACGTTTACAAGACAAACAAGTTCAATATGTAATTTTAAAGCAAGAAATAAATTGATTATAATAACGTTATAGAGAATAAATTAAAAATTTTCTAACAAGGTTTTAATCTTGTTTTTAGTTTGCCGAAAAAATTATTTATTTCTAATATATTTTCAATATAAAAAAACTTTTATTAACATTTTACATCTTGTTATAATAAATTTAAATTATTTATTCAAAAATTTAAACTATAATATATGTGTTATTCGACAAAAATACAATATAATCGACAAAGTGCAGTTAAAGAAAGATGTATACTGTAAAGAATAAAATTAGATTACAATAAATAGATATATGCAGAATGCTGTAAAATAATAAAAATTAAAAGATAAAAGTTTGAAAATTATTGGACTTACTGGCGGTATAGGTAGCGGAAAATCTACTGTAACCGAAATGTTTAAGAACTTAGGAATCCCTGTTTATATATCGGATATAGAAGCCAAAAAGATAATGAAAGAAAACAAAGGGATAAAAGATAAAATAAAAGAATTATTAGGAACAGAATCATACGTTAAAGAAGAATTGAATAAAACATACATAGCTGGCAAGGTATTTAAAAACAAAGAATTATTAAGTAAATTAAATAAGATTGTTCATCCTATCGTAGATACTCATTTTCAATCATGGAAAGATAAGCAAAAAGGGGAATTTGTAATAAAAGAAGCTGCTATACTTTTTGAAAGCGGAGGAAATAAACAATGTGATTATACTATTTTAGTTTCTGCACCTGAGAAATTAAAGATCGAAAGAGTGATGAAACGAGATCAAACAACAAGAGAAAAAGTACTTGCACGTATGGAAAATCAATGGAGTGATTCTAAAAAAATACCGTTAGCAGATTTTACAATAATAAATATAGATATAGAAGATACAGAAAAACAAGTGTTAAAAGTATACAAAAAAATTATTTTAGATGAAAGTTGTAATATTAATCCTTCATTCTGTTAACATTTGGTTAAACCCCAAAGTGACTAAATGTTAAAGTCTTATTTTTGATCTATGAATAAAAGATTATTCGTACTGCTAATAATTTTAATGAGCTTGTCATTAATTGGTATTATTTTTGTTCAGGGATATTGGATAAAACATACTGTTGAAAATAATGAAGAACAATTTTCTTTTAATGCCAAACAAATTCTAATTTCTGTATCTAGTGAAATTCAATACCGAGAGTTTAAAGAGATGTTTTTTCCTTTACAGGAAATTTTAAATATTAATGAAGATTTAGATAAAGAAACGATCCGTAATCGATTTCTTGAGGTAAATAAAGCTAATACATATACAAATGGTGTTTTCGAAGAAGATTATAAATTGTTTTCTTCATTATTTGATTTTAATATAGATTCTATTAAGTATAAAATAGATACGACTAAACTAAAAAAATTATTAAACCGAAAAGTTGATGTTTCAACTTTGGATAATAAGAATGAAATTGCTGAAAAAAGGACAAAGGCTAAATGGGAAAGAATAAAGAGTTTGACGGATCTGCAAAGAAAGGATTTAGAGGTTTTTATTAGAGAATTTTCTAATCTTATCCCTATTCATAGAAGAATACAAAAAAATGAAATTGCGGATTTAATAAAAAAAGAATTAACGGATCGAGATATTAAAGTAGGTTTTGAATATGCAATATACAGTAATGCTTTAGCTACTAAAGTACGTTCTGCAGATTTTAGCTTAGATTATCCTACAACCTATGCAGTTCCACTTTTTGTTAACGAAGAAGGCTTTAGTAAGTATCAGTTGTATATTAATTTTATAGGGAAGAAAAAACACGTATTATCAACAATAAAAGGAATGATAATTCTGTCAATAATATTTACGTTAATCATAGTTGTAGCATATTCTAGTGCTTTATCTCAATTGATACAGCAACAGCAAATATCTCAGATTAAAACTGATTTTATAAATAATATGACTCATGAACTTAAAACACCTATAGCAACAATTAATTTAGCATTGGACTCTATTAAGAATCCCAAAATAAGAAATAATTCTGATAAAGTCCAGTATTATTTAAAAATGATAAGAGAAGAAAATAAAAGAATGCACGCTCAGGTAGAAAATGTTTTGAGAATTTCTCAATTAGAGAGAAATGAATTGAACATAAAAAAAGATAGAATTGAATTGCATGAAATTATAGAAGATGCAATAACTCACGTATCATTGATGTTAGAAGATAGAGGCGGACATGTAAAACTGCACCTTGATGCCCTATCCTCATTAATATTAGCTAATGATAGTCATATGACAAATGTAATTGTTAATATTTTGGATAACGCCATAAAATATTCTGACGACGCTCCCAAAATTGAGATAAATACAGAAAATATAAAAAACAGTATAGTTTTGAAAATACGAGATCAAGGAATAGGAATGAGCAAAGTAGCTCAACAAAAAATTTTCGAAAAGTTCTTTAGAGAACATACTGGAGATCTTCATAATGTAAAGGGGCACGGATTAGGGCTCACTTACGTTAAAAGAATCATTGATGACCATCACGGTCAGATATGGGTTGAAAGTGAGAAGGGAAAAGGCTCAACATTTGTAATTAAATTACCGTTAATATCTTAAAATATGGAAACAGAAAATAAAAAAATTTTGTTAGTAGAGGATGATCCTAATTTTGGTACAGTACTAAAGGATTATTTGATAATGAACGACTATGAAGTAGTACATGCCAAGAATGGTATGGAAGGATTTGAAAAATTTAAAAAGGATGATTATGACATGTGTATTCTAGATGTTATGATGCCTTATAAAGATGGGTTTACTTTAGCTAAAGAGATTAGAGATAAGAACGAAGAAGTTCCTATTATATTCTTAACTGCTAAAGCTATGAAAGAAGATGTGTTAAAAGGATATAAAGTTGGAGCTGACGATTATCTTAATAAACCTTTTGACAGCGAAGTGTTATTGATGAAAATTCATGCTATTATGCAACGTAAGAGTGTAGAATCTGTAGCAGATAGCAAACAATTTGAGTTTAATATTGGTAGTTTTTATCTTAATTCAAAGCTTAGGTTTTTAACTTTTAAAGAAGAAGATCCTATCAAGTTATCACCAAAAGAAAACGAATTACTTCGTTTATTAGCTTTACATCTTAATGATTTAATGCCTAGAGAATTAGCTCTTACTAAAATATGGAGAGATGATAATTATTTTACTTCTAGGAGTATGGATGTATATATAGCTAAGTTAAGAAAGTATTTAAAAAAGGATGAAAGTGTAGAAATCTTGAATATTCATGGCGAAGGATTCAGGTTAGTAGTAAAAAGCAAAGAGGCTTAAGAATATAATAACGGTAAGTTTAAATATAAATGAAACGAAAAAGTTCACTATGGTTTATTCTATAGTGAACTTTTTATAATATATGCAACGATTTGTTTGTGGTCATATTGATAATCAAACCATTTAATTTCTTCATCTTTTCTAAACCAAGTAAGTTGTCTTTTGGCAAATCGTCTTGTATTTTTCTTTATCTCAGAAATTGCAAAATCTATATCCCATTTTCCTTCTAAATAACTAAATATCTCCTTATACCCTACAGTGTTTAAAGCATTTAAACCCTTATAATCGTATAAGTCTTGCACTTCGCTTAACAAGCCCTCTTTAATCATTAAATCCACTCGTTTATCTATACGATCATAAATAATTTGTCTATCTGCCAATAGTCCGATTTTAATAATATTAAAAGAACGATTTTTCTTTGGTTTAGTAAGAAAAGATGAATAGGTCTTACCACTCCCGATGCATACTTCTAAAGCTCTGATAACGCGGTGTGTATTATGCAAATCTACCTTTTCATAATGACTAGGATCTACTTTTTTCAGCTGTTGCTGAAGGCTTTCGATACCATTTTTTTCTAATTCTTCTATAAGTTGCTCTCTTACTCTTTTATCTATTTCAGGAAAATAATCTAAACCTTTAGTTACTGCATCAATATACAACCCAGATCCACCTATTAAAATCACATGATCTTTAATAGAAAATAATTTATCTATTTTTTTTAGTGCTTCTTTTTCAAAATCGCCAACAGAATACGCATTTTTCACGCTTTGATGTTGGATAAAATGATGCTTAACCTGTTCTAATTCTTCTTTTTTTGGTACAGCAGTACCAATTCTCATTTCTTTATAAAATTGTCGACTATCCGATGACACAATTTCACTATCAAAATGTTTAGCTAGTTGAATGCTTAGGTTGGTTTTACCTATCGCTGTAGGACCGACAATTACTATTAAATTTTTATTCATCATTTATACAATAACTCTCCACATTTATGACAATACACAGCATGGTCACTATGGTTATTTTCGTTACAATGATTACACGACTGAGTATTAAGATTAACTTTTTTAGATTGCTGCGCATATTCGGAACTAACAATACCTGTAGGTACCGCAATTATTCCATATCCCATTATCATAATAATTGCTGCAATAAATTGTCCCAAAGGAGTAACCGGAGCAATATCTCCATAACCAACAGTTGTGAGAGTAACCACACACCAATACACACTGATAGGTATATTTTCAAAACCACTTTTATCATCTTCAACCAGATACATTACGGTTCCCATTATGATACAAAGTACAAAAACAGCAGAAAGAAAAACTAAAATTTTAGCTCTACTATCTTTTATAGCTTTACTCAATTTATTAGCTTCTCCTATGTAACGTGAAATTTTAAGAATTCTAAATACACGTAATAGCCTCAGTGCTCTTACGGTAAGAAGCGCATGATTAGGATCGTCTACGTAAAAATAAGTTATATATAATGGTATTGTAGATAGCAAATCAATAATACCATAAAAACTAAATATATAAGAAAAAGGGTTTTTTATGGAAATGACTCGAGCAATATATTCTATTGTAAAAAAAATAGTTACAATCCATTCAGCATAAGTTAATGTGTTATACATTTCGGTTGATAAACCTTTAACACTTTCTAACATTACAAAAATTATACTGAGAAGTATAATTACCAATAAAACTATATCAAATATTTTACCCAGAGGAGTATCTGCTTCATATATAATTTCATGAAGTCTTTCTTTCCAAGTTTTATGGATGGATGGATTTTTCAGAATTGTAAATTTTAATTAAAAATAGTGAAAATAATGATCCGTTTATTAAAGATATTATTCATTAATTAGGAAGCTTAATTATTTTCAGTTTTTTATTTTGCCTGATGTAGCTCTGTATTATATGTTGTGCATCTCTATTATGACTCATAGGGGTAATGATTGTACGTAATATATCTACATTGTTAATTTGATGATTTAAATTATAATACCCTATACCCCTAAATTTACCCTCTTCGATTAAGATAATACTTTTTTCTTCAATATCTCTGCCTCTATCAATTATTACCATATCCTGAGCTTCAAAAGAAATATGCTGTATAAGTTTATGAACCCGTGAGTTATATTCTGATGAAAGCTCTGTATCAATACAAGCCCCTAAACATTTTTTTATTGTATAATTAAAGCAATTACTCTTACCAGAGTCTAATCCCATCAATTTTTGACATAAATTAAATTCTTCTGTCCATCGATGCATAAAAGATTTTGCTTGTTGTCTATTAGAAAAAGTTGTTATATAATTTTTACGCCTATCCGCCTTTTCTACTTTTAAGGTTATATAACCATTGGCGTTAATGGATTGATATAACGCCTGGTCAAATTTTATTTTTCGTAATGCTCTATTGTACTTAGGGTTATTTAATTTAATCTCTTCATTTTCTTTTAGCAAAGCCAAAAGTTCACTTCCTGTAATTTCATAAGTAATACTAGCAACCTCCTCCTGAATTTTTTTGGATTTTCTATTATCACTTGTAAAATGCTGATTGACACGCTTTTTAATATTTTTACTTTTGCCTATATATATAATACTACCAACCTCATTATATATATAATATACCCCTGTTAATGTTGGTGCATTTTTAATAAGTTTTATAAGTTTATCATCAATATGTCGTTTAGTTTCTAATCGAATTGTACTACTTACGATTTTTTTTTCTGTGTCTTTGGATAATAGTAATTTAAAAAGTTTTGTAGTAGCCATAGCATCCCCGTTGGCACGGTGCCTATCAGAAAGTGGTATCCCAAGACTACGCACTAATTTTCCTAAACTATATGATTTTTGATCTGGTATTAGTTTTTTTGATAATTCTACGGTACAAAGTGTTTCTCTCTGATAATCAAACCCTAATCTAAAAAACTCAATTCTAAGTATTCGATAATCAAAACTAGAATTATGAGCAACAATAATGCAATCAGATGTAATATCTACTATTCTTTTAGCTACTTCGTAGAATTTAGGTGCATTCCGAAGCATTTCGCTATTTATTCCTGTAAGATTTACTACAAACGGCTGGATAGGTCTTTCTGGATTAATTAAGCTTATAAACTGATCTACCACTTCATACCCATCAAACTTATAGATAGCAATTTCTGTAACACCTTCTTCATTGTATTTCCCCCCTGTAGTTTCTATATCTATAATTGCGTACATATTATTAGTTCTTGCCTAGTACCATTTTGATGTTAATGTATAGTCAAATTAATTGTAATTTCTAGTTCCAAAAATGGAACTACCTATTCTTACCATGGTACTCCCACAAGCTATTGCTTTTTTATAATCACCACTCATCCCAATAGACAATGTTTTTAATTCGGGATATTTACCCTTTAACTTATTGAAAAACATATTAATCCTTTCGAATTCCTTTTTTATTAGCTCTTCGTCATCAGTAAAAGTAGCCATTCCCATAAGTCCCTGAATTTTAACATTCGATAAATAATTAATTTCATCAGACATCAAGAGAGCGTTGGCATCTTCTTCACTTATACCAAACTTGTTTTCCTCTTCAGCAATTTTTATCTGAAGTAAACAATTTATTACTCTATTGAATTTCTTAGCTTGTTTATTTATCTCTTTTAATAATTTAAGACTATCTACTGCATGTATAAGATCTACAAAATGAGCCATATATTTCACTTTATTAGTTTGCACATGACCAATCATATGCCAACTAATATCCTTAGGCATTTTTTCCCATTTTTCAGCCATTTCCAAGATTTTGTTTTCTCCAAAAATGCGTTGTCCAGCATCATAGGCTGTCATAAGATCCGATACGGGTCTGGTTTTAGATACAGCTACTAAGGTAATCTCATTCGGTAATGACGAATGAATATCTAGGAGGTTTTTTGCAATAGTATTCATAAGCCGCTAAGATATTTAAAAATTAACACATATAGTATACTACAAGATTTTTAAACCCAAAAAAAAATTGATTCAATGTCAGCTTTAGTATTGCAATCAAATTTAGCTAAAATAGAATAATACCTTTTTATAAAATTGTAAAAGCTATTATTGAAGTGGTTTAGAATAAAGAATTATTTTTCACATTTAAAACTCATAAATAGTTATTCCGCTTCTAAGTTTTGGTTCTATATATGTACTTTTTGGTGGCATTTTTAATCCTTGATCTGCAATTTTTTTCATTTGCTCTACCGTAGCAGGAAACAAACCGAAACCTACAGTAAATTTTCCGTTATCAACATTATTTTTAACATAAACCATATCTTTTTTACCATGAGAATATTCTATTCGTGTATCTGTTCTTAGATTTAGAATTCCCAAAATAGGTTTTAATACTGTTCTATATAGAATCTGAGCATCTAATTCCTCTAGAGCATCATTAAATATGTAATTAGTCTTTCTAAGATATAAGGAATAAAACTCTCCATTTAGATACATACTAAAATGGTTTGGTATTGATGGTTTATAAAGTGTATCTCCTCTATTCTCAATCCGAAACCACTCATCTAACTGAATTAAAAATTCTTCTTTGGATAGCCCATTTAGATCTTTAACCAATCTATTAAATTCGTATACCTTAAGATCTGATTCAGGAATTAAGTAACTCATAAAATAATTATACGTTTCGTTTCCATTATGAGATTTGTTACTTTCTTTTAAATCTTTGTATAGTAGATATGAAGAAGCAGAGCGATGATGACCATCTGCGATATAGATTGTTGTCATATCAGAAAACTCTTTTTGAATTTTTTGAATTACTTTTTCATCCTCTATTTTCCATAAATAATGAGTATCTCTAAATGTAGTTGTAAACTCGTATTCGGCTCTATTCTTAGTGGTTTTAGATAATATTTGGGCAATCGTATCATTATCTCGATAGGTAAGTAAAACAGGTTCTGCATTAAAGCCAACTGTTTTTAAATATTCTTTGAAAGTAGATTCTCTGTCTTTTATGGTTTCTTCATGTATTTTTATAACATCATTTTCATAATCCTCGGCACTTACTGCGGCAATAATACCACAGAATGTTTCTTTTTCTCGATTCACTATTTTATAAACATAAAAACAAGGTTTATCTTCTTTCATAAATATGTCGTCTTCTTTGAATTCTAAATAGCGATTACGAACTAATTTATAACGCTCCTCTCCTGATATTTCTTTTTGATATTTATAACCTGGATTAACAATATGTAAAAAAGAGTATGGATTGTAATTCATTCGGGATTCCCGTTCTAAAGGTGTATAACTCTGATAGGGTCTAGAGGCTACTAAACTAACCTTATCTCTAGTTGGGCGTACTGCCCTGAATGGATTTATTTTTGCCATAAATATTTAATTCTTTTTTATAAAATCTGTTGGGTTTAGATATCCTGTAGTGTCTTTAACATACCCAAATCCAATATCCATAAAAATATCATCTCTGATTTCTAAATGTAAATGAGCAAGATATTTACCATTTACATTACCTATTGTACCAATTGTACCAATTAATTTTCCTTTTTTTATTAGATCACCTTCTTTAACAAGAATAGTATCACAGTGGGCATAAATAGATTCGTAATATTTTTCTTTATATTTATGTATGATTCTAATTACATACCCCATCCTCCTTTTATATCTTTTGCATAAACAACATATCCATTACCAATAGTATATATAGGATCACCTAAATCGGAGTTTCCTCCGTTGACTCCATTCCAATCATCTCCTAAATGATTGTTTTTTTGTAAACTTTTGAGCATTATAATATCCTTTAGCATTTGGTTTACCAACGGGATAATCAAAACTTGTAGCAATAAATTCTGGATGCTTCCTGAATAACTCATCATATTCTAAATATTGATCTTGTATACTGTTTGCTATACGTTTTTTTAGAATTTAATACTATATCTCTATTCTCTTTACTAGATAGAAGTATAACAATTGCAATTGGGATAAATAGAAATATTTTCATTAATAGAAATCCGTTTTTATTGAAGTGGTTTAAACTTTTTCAATTCGCTATAAAAATGTTCTTTTTTGCTAAATTTTCGTCTTTTCATTACCTCGTAGCACTGCTATGAGGTGCAAAAAACACTTCAATTGAGTAAAAAATAATTATTTTTCGCCAGAATCAAAAAAGTTTAAACCACTTCATTTCTAAAATTAATTTTTAGCTAAACTGCAATGCTACTTTTTCGGCTTTTTTATTTTCTGAATAGTCATAAAATCCTTCACCACTTTTAATCCCTAATTTACCAGCTCTTACCATATTAACCAATAGTGGACACGGTGCATATTTAGGATTTTTAAAACCATCGTACATTACTTCTAAAATAGAAAGGCATACATCTAGACCTATAAAATCCGCTAGCTGTAATGGCCCCATAGGATGAGCCATCCCTAATTTCATTACGGTGTCGATTTCAGAAATTCCTGCCACCCCATTATATAATGTTTCAATAGATTCATTAATCATAGGCATTAAAATTCTATTAGCAACAAAACCCGGATAGTCATTTACTTCAACAGGTGTTTTTCCAAGTTTTTTGGACAATTCCATTATAGTATTAGTTACTTTATCAGTAGTATTATAACCTCTAATAATTTCTACTAATTTCATTACAGGAACTGGGTTCATAAAATGCATACCGATTACCATATCTGGTCTTTTGGTCACTGCTGCAATTTGTGTAATAGATATAGAAGAAGTATTTGTTGCTAAAATTGTTTCTTCTGGGCAAGTTTCGCCTAATTCTTTAAATATTTTGAGTTTAAGATCTATATTTTCTGTAGCTGCTTCAATTACTAATTCTGCATATTCTACACCTTCTTTTGTATTCGTAAATGTAGATATATTATTAAGTGTATTAATTTTATCCGTTTCTGTAATTATTTCTTTCGCAATCATTCGATCCAAATTTTTGGTGATTGTAGCCATTCCTTTATCTAAAGCTTGCTGGGAAACATCTATTAATTGAACTTTAAAATTCTTTTGGGCAAAGGTATGTGCTATACCATTTCCCATAGTACCTGCTCCAATAATTGCTATATTTTTCATATACATTGTATTTTGTGTAATTCCTAAAAGCGAAATATGATTATTTTATTAAAACACGTAAAGTTAAAAATGTTTAGTTTTTATTTATGCTAAATTCAGAATAAATAAAACAGAGCAACAAATTATTTACAATGCTATATTAATAAGGTATTTTCTTTTGCAGTAAATTCATAAATAGAATAGTATAAACTCTTTAATGATTTTAAAAACTTTTTTTTATCACATAAGCTTCCATAATTAAATCCCTTTATATCTAAAAAGGATTAGGTTCTGCTAAGAATACTTTTTTTGATTTAGTTAATTATCTTTTTGTAGAAATATTTGTTTCTACTAAATATTATTGACGAAGAATGCACCCTAAAAGTTGTTGAATCTTCATTTAAAAGCTCTCCAAAAGTTATTACCATATCCTTACCATATCCTACAAGAAACACTTTAACCAGCCCTAAACTCTTCATCTTAGTATTAGTTTTAAAAAAAAGAAATAAAAATACTTACCCTAAACTAACTAAAACAAATGATAAATTATGGATTGTTTTAAACTTTTTGTTTAAAACAATCCATAACTTGCAGAGCAACTTCTAAAGCTTTTTTACCATGTTCTAATGTTACAATTGGAGAAGTATTATTATTTATAGCATCTGCAAAAGTATTTAATTCGTCTAATATTGCATTATTAGAAGATATTTTTGGATTATCAAAATAAATTTGTTTTTTCACACCTTCAGCATTTTGTAGAATCATAGCAAAATCGTCTGGGTTTTCTGGAGCGTTTTTCATTTTTACAACCTCGCACTTTTTTTCAAAAAAATCAACTGATATATATGCATCTTTTTGAAAAAATCTAGATTTACGCATATTTTTTAATGAAATACGACTTGCTGTAAGATTTGCTACACATCCATTTTCGAATTCAATCCTAGCGTTAGCAATATCAGGAGTTTCACTTATTACAGATACTCCACTGGCATTTATGTATTTTACTTCAGAATGTACCACGTTTAATATGGCATCAATATCGTGAATCATAAGATCCAGAACAACAGGAACATCTGTTCCACGAGGATTAAATTCTGCTAAACGATGGGTTTCTATAAACATAGGGTTAATTATTTTATCAGAAACAGCCATATATGCAGGGTTAAAACGCTCTACATGTCCTACTTGCCCTTTTACGTTATGGAATTCTGCTAGTTCAATCAATTCTTTAGCTTCTTCTACAGTATTGGTAATGGGTTTTTCGATAAATACATGCTTTCCTGATAATATAGCCTGTTTAGCTACACTAAAATGGGCTAAGGTAGGAGTTACTATAATTACTACATCCACCACATTAATCAAATCCTCTATTGAACTAAATAACTGATATCCAAATTCATCTTGTATAGATTTAGCATGCTTTTCAGAAGCGTCGTAGAACCCTATAAGATCATACTTTTCTGATTTTTCTAAAAGGCGTAAGTGAATTTTTCCAAGGTGTCCTGCGCCAATTACTCCGGCTTTGAGCATAGTATAATGTTTTATACAAAAATAGTATTATTTATAAATTTTAAAACCTATTTATATTTTAAATCTAAAATAAATATATTAATGCACTTTATTGTTTATCTACTTTATAATTTTATTAATGCTTAAAATTTGTTTTATAGCACTTCAATAATAAAATGTTTGTTTTAAAATGATTGCATAGGGTCACTATTCTCAAAAAAGCAAAAAATAAATTTATTTTTTATCCTCTAATAGTGGCACAAATCGGAACTCACCTAATTCGTGTTTTTCGAATTCAGCATTGCTTTTCCTGATAAAAAGTGTCATTATTTGTACCTTTTCACCTACGGGTATAACCAACCTTCCTCCTATTTTCAATTGACTTAATAATGGCTTAGGAACAAAAGGGGCTCCAGCCGTTACAATAATACCATCATAAGGTGCATATTCTACTAATCCTTTATACCCATCACCAAACGAGAGATGTTTAGGTCGGTAACCTAGCTTGTTTAAAAAAAGTTTTGTTTTTTTAAACAATTCCTGTTGACGCTCTATGCTATATACTCTAGTACCCAACTGACATAAAACAGCAGTTTGATACCCGGAACCTGTACCTATTTCTAATACACTATCCCCTTTTTTAATTTGCAATAATTCCGTTTGATAAGCTACTGTATAAGGCTGCGAAATAGTTTGGTCAGCAGCAATAGGAAATGCTTTATCTTGATATGCATGATCTTCAAAACTTGAATCCATAAATAAGTGCCTAGGTATAACGTTAATAGCCGAAAGCACTTCTTTATCCTTGATCCCTTTTTTGATTAGGAGATCTACTAATTGGTTTCTTTTACCAGCATGTCTTAATGTATCTTTCACTTTTATTCTTTAGGACACCAAAATTACACAAAGATTTTAAAGATAAGTAAACTATTTGTTCTTTAATTTCACTCGCTATTAGGGTTACGGATAAGAAAAAAAAGAAATCGACAAAATAAATATTATTTTTTCATCGTTGTTATGAAAAAGAAGTTAATAAATTAGATAATGAAATTATTTAGATTTAATTTTACAAAAGTAAATACTAGTTAAAAAACAGAAGAAACTTATCCACTCTTATTTATACCTAATAAAAAAACGATGTTATTTAATTTTTAAAACCTAAACAATTAATTTCTCTATTTTCTGTAACAATGAATTAGGGCACTTGATTGGTTTTTTTGTTTTACTATTAACAAAAACTAAAGTAATTGAAGCTTTTGTTAATAATTCATTGTTTTTATTGTAAATTTCATGATCAAAAGTAATTCGTACATTAGGGATTTTTCTTAGTCTTGTTTTGATAATCAATTCATCATCAAAAAAAGCCGATTTTATAAATTTAAAATCTAATGTATAAACTGGAAGTATAATGCCGTTTTCTTCCATTGTTTTATAAGACACCCCTAGTTGATCTAACCAATCAATTCTAGCTATCTCTATATACTGCGAATAATTACCATGGTGTACGACACCCATTTGATCAGTTTCGGAATATCTAACTTTTACTGTGGTTTCTGTAGTAATTGACATATTTTTAACTAAAAGGCTAAAATATAACTTAAAACTTGATTAACACTAATATGATGAAAAAAAAAATAATATTCAACCCTTAAATCGTTTTTTTATTACATATTTTGTTCACATATTTGTCAAACAAAAAAAGTAATAAATTTATCAACAAATTTCAGTTAATAACTCCATAAAGGTCAGTTATTAACATAATAAAAACCTTAGAAATCTAAACTCCAAAATGAATATAACTGCGCAATCAGTTTGGGATAATTGCCTGTCTTTTATTGAAGACAACATAACCCCACAAGCTTTTAAAACTTGGTTTGAACCAATCAAAGCTGTAAAACTTACAGATAGCGCTTTAAGCATTCAAGTACCTAGTAAGTTTTTTTACGAATGGCTAGAAGAGCATTATGTAAATATACTCAAGGTATCCTTAACACGTGAGCTAGGAGAAAGTGCCAAATTGGTTTACATTATTAAGATGGAAAACACTTACGGTAACAAAAAGCCTTTCACAGAAAAAATACCTAGTTCCAATCGCACAGCTGTAAGTCATCAAGAGGTTGATGTACCCATAAAAAGTAAAAATCCTGAACTAAAAAACCCTTTTGTTATCCCTGGGATACGAAATGTTAAAATAGATTCTCAACTTAACCCAAATTATAATTTTGAAAATTTTCTTGAAGGCGATTCTAATAGGTT
Source organism: uncultured Flavobacteriaceae bacterium (assembly GCA_963768325.1). GTDB lineage: Bacteria > Bacteroidota > Bacteroidia > Flavobacteriales > Flavobacteriaceae > Aquimarina. The sequence goes on from CAVYIL010000197.1 coordinate 32,023, forward strand.
AGCCAGATCTGCTGGTATGGCTGTTGCCAATAAACCAGGTGGAACTTCATTTAACCCTCTACTTATTTTTGGGGGTGTAGGGCTAGGAAAAACCCATCTTGCCCATGCTATTGGTGTAAATATAAAAGATAATTATCCCGAAAAAACTGTACTGTACATCTCTGCAGAAAAATTCACACAACAATATATCGAATCCGTAAAAAAGAACAATCGTAACGATTTCATCCATTTTTACCAAATCATTGATGTACTTATAGTCGATGACATCCAATTATTATCTGGAAAAGCAGGTACTCAAGATGTGTTTTTTCACATATTTAACCATTTGCACCAAAACGGAAAACAAGTTATCCTTACTAGTGACAAGGCTCCTGTAGATATGCAAGATATCGAACAGCGATTGCTATCTCGCTTCAAATGGGGATTATCAGCAGAATTACACCAACCAGATTTTGAAACAAGAATATCTATTATCAAAAATAAACTTTATCGAGATGGTGTAGAAATACCTGAAGATATAATTGAGTTTATTGCTAACAATATAAAAACCAATATACGAGAGCTAGAAGGAGCTATTATTTCTTTAATTGCCCATTCTTCTTTTAACAAAAAAGATATTACTATTGATCTAGCTAGAGCAATAGTAGATAATTATGTAAAAAATACTAAGCGAGAAGTATCTATAGACTATATCCAGAAAGTGGTTAGCGATTATTTTCAGATGGATATAGAAACTCTACAATCCAAAACACGAAAAAGACATATTGTACAAGCACGACAATTAGCCATGTTTTTTGCTAAAAAACTCACAAAAGCATCTCTAGCAAGTATTGGTACTCAGATAGGAAAAAGAGATCACGCTACAGTACTTCATGCTTGTAAAACAGTTAATAACTTGTCATCAACCGACAAGCAATTTAGAAAATATGTAGAAGATTTAAGTAAAAAATTGTCTCTTTAACTTTACATGCAACACAAAAATTAAAGAGATAAAAACTAAAGATAACAAATAATCTGATAAATCTTTAATTTAGGATTAAAACAAATCTTCTTAGTTTTTAAAAAAAAATATTTTACACCCTCAATATATAAATATTGAAGGTGCTAAAAAGCAACTCATCTAGCTATAAAGGTTAACAAGAACTAACATTTAAACAAGTCTATGAAAATAAAGATCTTAATGATTTGCCTAGGTAATATTTGTAGATCTCCGTTAGCCGAAGGAATTCTGCAATCAAAATTAAATCCCGAAAAATTTCAGGTGGATTCTTGCGGTACTAGTAATTACCATATTGGCGAAAAACCAGACAAACGGGCCATAGATATCGCAAAAAAATATAATATTGATATTTCTAATCAAAGAGCTTCTCAATTTAAAATAAATGATTTTGATAATTATGATATTATTTATGTAATGGATAATTCTAACTACAAAAACATACTTAAACTAGCTAAAAACCAAGAACATAAAAAAAAGGTTTTTCTCATTCTTAATGAAACATACCCTAATCATCTTATAAATGTTCCTGACCCATATTATGGAAGTACTCAAGGTTTTGAGGATGTTTATCAATTGCTAGATAAAGCCTGTGATAACATTTCTCTGAAACTAAAAAAACACGATTAAGGTAAAAACATAATATTCAAAAAAATATTTTCAAAATATACCCTTATATATAATGATTAACTTATCTTGAAATAAACTTCGTGCATTTAGCAATAATTAATATATTTCACCCAAAATCACACTCATAAACTATAATAAACTATGGAATCTAAACCCCTAAACCCAAAAGGAAGACTTTACCTTATCCCTACAAGATTAGGTGATGATGTACCACTAGAAGTACTCCCTATTTCGATAAAAAAAATACTAGAACAAGTAAACCACTATATTGTTGAAAATGAAAAACCAGCTAGACGATTTATAAAAAAAGTAAGCCCTAGCAAATCCCAACAATCTCTAATCATCTCATCTGTTAACAAGTACACTGACGCCTCAGAATTACCAAATTATCTCAACCCTTGTCTTAATGGCGAATCTGTAGGTTTATTATCTGATGCTGGTTGTCCTGGAATCGCAGACCCTGGAGCCGAAATAGTAAGATTAGCGCACGAAAAAGGTATACGAGTTACTCCTCTAGTAGGACCATCATCTATATTCTTGGCTATGATGAGTAGCGGAATGAATGGACAAAATTTCTCTTTTAATGGCTACTTACCTATTGATAAAGACGAAAGAAAATCCTCTATAAAACAACTTGAAAAAATTTCTTTAGAAAGAAATCAATCACAAATTTTTATTGAGACACCTTATAGAAATGACAAAATGTTAGATGATTTAAAATCTATACTAAACCCTAATACACGTTTATGTGTTGCTTGTGATATTACATTAACATCAGAGTATATCGCTACTAAAACAGTTAATGAATGGTCAAAGGTCAATATAGAACTTCATAAGAGACCAACCATATTCATTATACAAAGAGATCATTAAAAAAATGACCTCTTGATATTTCAGGTTATCTATATATCTATTTGAATTATTTTATACTATAGAAAAAAAACTTAAACTATGAGAGAACAATTTCACAAAGCTTTTGCTTTTCTTAATGGTACTACAGAGGAAGTATCATACCCAGAGAATCGTTTCATATAGTTCTGAATAGTTGTACCATAAGCGTCTGCAAACTGCTCCACACCTCCACTACGAAGGTATTTTTTTACTGCCCCTGGTCCAACAAGATGCGCAGCTGCAAGAATTCCAGATTCTGTAACCACCACCCTATTAATTTTTTTATTAACAGTCCTTTTTATATCCTTACGCAAAATCCACTTATTCCTAGAAAGGTTTGCATAAAAGGCTTTTTCCTGCAATTCAGGGTTTTTAAGAAATTCTTCATTTCCTTTAATCCCTATTAAAATAAGAGTATTTTCACTAAATTGATATTTACCCAAATACCCAAACGGGTTAACAACTCCATAGTCTCCTCTTGATTCTTTAAAAGCTAATGCTTCTTTAAAACCAATATACGATTTTCCTAATTCAGAAAAAACAAACGTATTTGGCTTTTCTACTTCCTTTACCTCATCAAAATTAGAAGTATAATAATTGAGATTTAATCCAGTTGTGCTACTATATGAACTTAAATTATCAGATTTTTTTTCTACTGTAAAACTTAACAATAAAAAACCTCCTATTGTAAGAATTACAGAAAACACTATTATCTTTTTTACCATATATTTAATTTAAAGCAGACATAAAAAAGGCATGTATCTACTTAAATTTTTGCGATGCAAAGTTACGTGTTTTTTTTTAACCCTAAAAACATTTAACAAAATACACCAAAAACCTATAAAACAGCATTTTACAAGTATTAAACAAAATGAAATGATATTCAAAATTATTCACCTATATATAAGAAAAACAATTTTAGTTTTAAAATTTAGCAAAAATGTGTATTAACATTATTTAAAAAAAATTCTTATGTAGATATAAACCGACTAATAAATTTTCCTACAAATATTTAATCTATCGATTTACACCTTGCTTGTTAATCCAGTCTACATATTGTTTTTTATTTCTATTATGCTGAGTAAGGGTTTTAGCGAATTTATGATACCCAAAGTTATCTACATTGGCCACAAAAAAATAATACTCATGTTTTTCATAGTTTAAAACAGCGTCAATTGAAGAAATATCTGGCATTGTAATTGGTCCTGGCGGCAATTTAGTGTACTTATAAGTATTATATGGACTATCTATTTCTAAATCTTTATACAAAACACGTTTAATAACAGTCTTCCAATTATTAGTATGCTTTTTAAGAGCATAAATCACTGTCGGGTCAGCATCTAACTTCCATCCATTATTATATCGATTCATATACACCAGCAATACGTGG
>CAVYIL010000198.1:0-4037 GCA_963768325.1 uncultured Flavobacteriaceae bacterium
CCGTCCCCCCCATGTTCTACGCCCCTGAGTCTATCTACATTTTACACGATAGATACATAGACATTAGACACATAAACATATGCTTGAATGAATAGATATTGGATACAGTGAAATAGATATCTAGATATGTATTTCACTGTTACCTTACCTATTATTTTTGTATTATTACAGTTACTGTTTTACAGAAAGTGCTGATATTAGGCTTAGGATGGTAGATAGATACTCGGCTTAGATATTATATATTATAAGTTTTTCACACAAATTTGGTTTTGGCAGAAAGGAAATAACTATTTTCTTGAAATTGGAAAAGTGTAACTTTTCTATACGAGGATTATCTATTATTACGAGAGAGCGAAGCGATCGAGTGATAATCTATGTCCGAGTATAGAAACAGCACTTTTACAATGAAAGAACGTAGTTTATCTCTATGCTAGTATTGAAGTATAAATTAACATAAATGTACATAAATGTTTTGGATATGATACTCATTCCACCTAATCGATATATTTAATCTATATAGATTAGTTGATGGAGATATCTGTTGTAGATATACTTATACTGCAACTGTGTAACATGGTACATACTAAATAAGTAGATAGTTGTGGATTTATCATGTAGCTAATCCAAATCTATCTTCATATTCATTTTGTGTACATATGTATATGTATATACGTATATTTTTTTTTTTTTTTTTTGTTAAACAATTTTCATTGGAGGTGGAAATAGACTACATTGCACGTATCTATACAAAAACTTTCGTTTGCCTCTCCAGTGATGTGGGGGGCTTGTACGCAAAGAATAGGTAGTTAAGTGCGTATGTAGAAAATAGCTAGAATATGTATGTGTAGAGTAGATAGGTGTATCAGAAAACAGCGAGACTGTAGGTAAGATTGCAAGTAGTTTAAGTCTACATAGGTCTATGTGTATAAAGAAGAGTCAGTTATACAGGAAATTAGATAGAGGGAGTATAAATGTAGGAGTAGCTTGATAGGGATTAATAGTAGATAAGCAAGAGGAAGGGATCACAGAGTAGATATGAGGGAGTGCTCACAGATGGAGAAAATAAAATAAAAATAATAACGGAATAAAATAAAATAAAAAATAGTAACGGAATACATAGTGTATAGATCATAAAAGGTGGCGTTCGGAAAGGTGTTTGATGGTCTTTGAGCGTGAGGAGAGGTCGCCATCCGGTAGAACTGGGGGGCTACAAGGGCAGAGGCACACGTGAAGAACGGTTTCTGGAGCCACCATACAGAAACGGCATGACGGGCTATCGGATTTACCGAAACGATGGAGGTAGTGGTTGAGAGCGATATGACCTGAGAGAATGGCTGTTGTAGATTTTGTGCACAGTGCGAGGCCACGGTTCGCTGTATAAAGTGCGTTGATGTCAGTGAACCAAGCTCTGAAGATGTCAGAACAGTTGAGGAAGTAGTCGATGTGGCAAGTCCGTTTGAAATTGGTATCCAGGGGTCTGGCCAGCCAATTGGATGCGGAGAGGTCAGCGTGGTGGATAACAGTTGCGTATAGGTGCGCACGAGAGCTGTTAAGCCTTTTGGTGACGAGCCAACGCAAGGTGTCTACGGGCGAGAGAGAACAAGTGAGCAGATTGCAGATGTTATGCGAAACGGTGCTTAAGCCTTTGCAGATACGAAGTTTGAGCCCGCGGGTGATCGGAGCATAGGTGCGTTTCAAGAACGAAGGGGAAACATCATGCCATACAGTGACGTTATAGAAGATGATGGGAATGAGGACCGCGTTATAGATCAGGGCCAGGCTGCGGGCGGGAATACCGTAGTTGACGCGGGATGTCCGGACAAACCAGTGTGTAATACTTGAAGCCTTGGTGAGGCGGGCTGACAGGTGCTCGTGCCAGTTGAGTCTTCTGTCGAAGAGGATGCCTAACCATTTTAGGGTAGGTTTGGTGGCAATTCCTGGAAGGACAAAATCCGGAAGGTTCAAACGTCTTGTGAAGTGAACCACCGAGCATTTTGTAAGGTTCAAGGAGACTCCGGATAAAAGGCACCAGGTGAGGATGGTATCTAGGGCGAGGCCTAGCGTACGGAGACCTGATATATTGCTGGAGGAGACTGTAAAAGGGAGGAGATCGTCGGCGAAACCTAAGGCGGTACAGTCGGGAATGCTATTTAAGGAGGTCAGCAGTTCACCTACAGCGATGTTCCAGAGAAACGGTGATAAGACAGACCCTTGGGGGACTCCTCTGCTGCACAGGGAAGTGCAATTAGCGGAAGAGGTGACGATGCGGTTGCGCAGATAATCAGATATTAGCGTAATGAGGTGCGGTGGGGTGTTGAGGTTGGACAGACAGCGAAGGATGAACTGGTGCTCTATGGTGTCGAATGCTGACGAAAAATCTGTGGACAGGGCAGATAGTCTGGATTTCTCGTGGAAAGCCTTCTTGATGGATCCTCTAAGGGTGAGGCAGGCGGCTTCGGTGCTACGACCTTTGATAAAAGCAAACTGCGAGGGGTGGGGTGGGATGTGGAAACGTAATTTTTTCAGAAGAAGGTATTCGTAAAGTTTCCCGAATATAGGGAGAAGTACAATAGGCCTGAAATGGTTCAGCGGACGAATTCCATCTGGTGGGAGAAGTTTGCCTGGCTTGAGCAGAAAGATTACCTTACCGATCTTGAGTGAGTTTGGAAATAGGAGTTGGCGGTAGCAGTTGTTTAAAAGGTCAAAGAGATTGGACATCCAAGGTGCAGGTAGGAGCTGAAAGTGTAAAGGGAGGATATGATCCAACCCTGAGGATTTGAAAGGTGCTAATTTATGAACTCGCGCAATGAGGTCAGAAATGTGAAGATTGTCAGTGGGTGGGGGCGGATGAGGCTGGATGTAGTCGGGGGTGACATTGGTGCCGGGTGTGTGGTGGAAAAAATGTTTGATAAGGGCCGCTTCAGTCTCTGGGATTGATCCGAAGGCTGTTTGCCGAGCTGCTTTCTCAAAGGTAGAGGAGCCAGATTTCTTGGCTATCTTGTAAACGTGATCCCATGGGGATTTGCAGTCAGCAAGAAATGAGCGCCAGGCTTTTTTCTTGGCAAAAGTAATGGCTGACCTGTAGACTGACGCGCAAGATTTAGTTCTGTCAAGATTTGCTGTGGATGGGTGGATCCGCTGGTAGCGACGGGCTTGACGAAGGTTGAGTTTCAGGGTGTCTAGATAAGAGGACCACCAGGAACATTTGTGTTTGAAGGGGCGAAATAACGGGGTGCAAGCGTAAACTGCTGTTTGAAGCGCATCGATGAAAAGTTTTATAGAAGCGGGGGTGTCTGTAGAGATTGGAGGAGGGGCATTTGTTACGAGGTGGTTTATAAACGACACGCGGTCGAGTGCCCTGTGGTTGAGTTTTGGGGGAGAAGTGGCGGGAGGGTCAGATGATGGATTTGCAAAAGTGAAGTAAATGGGACTGTGGTCACTGAGTATGTCGGAGTCGGGGTTGATATGCCAGTTTGAGATTTGAGGGTGAAGCAGGTTGGAGCAAACGGTGATGTCGATATTTGAGGACCCGTTTGATGTGTGGAAGGAAGGAGGATCTTGACCCCCGTTTAGGAGGGTGAGGTCGTTTTGCAAAAAGAAAGAGGCTAGTTCGTTACCCGCGAAAGAGGTAGTGGGAGAACTCCAGAGGGTGTTGTGACAGTTAATGTCAGCGCATATAATGTGACGAGGATAGAGAGGAAAATCGGTGATGAAGTGGTAAAGGTTATCTGCGTGAGGCGGTCTGTACCCGGATGAAAGGGTTAAAGGGCCTAAGGAAATGGTAATAAAAAACTCGGTGGAGTATAAAACCCGAGTGTAATTACGAAGGCCGGCGTCCAGTGAGGGCGAGAGGATGATGGCTGCATTGATGGGGGTGTTGTGGAAGGTTGTGAAGGAAGCGGGAAAGCCCAGATTAACGCCCCACTTGTAGGGCTCTTGAAGAAAAGCCAAATCCCAAGATGAGGATGCAGCAATTAGTTGGTCTGTTGGAGAACGGCTGTGTTGAGCGTTCAGCTGGACACAGCGGATGGGTTTGG
>CAVYIL010000199.1:0-42484 GCA_963768325.1 uncultured Flavobacteriaceae bacterium
ACTTAGTTTTAGTCTATAATAATCAGGTAGTTTACATTTATTTATATGATTAAATCCTTTAGAATATTTTTTAGTTTGATTTAGCGAACCAATAAATTCGGATGTAACAGGTTCGTCAATTATTAAGACCTCATTTCTGTTATCTTTAAAATCGGGTTTTGTGGGTTGATTAGAAGCTAGCATTTCATTGGTATCGCTCAATAATTCAGGATAAGTGTTAATTTTTATAGTATATTTTATTTCAAAAGGTTCACTGTTCATTTTAACCATTTTATCTGGTATTTTAAAATGTATAACTCTTGAAGTATTGTCATAAGTAACCTTGATTTTTTTAGAAGGAAGGACTACTGATTTTAAGGAAAAGGATACGTTTTTTGGTAATTTATCATTTATAATAGCTATTCTTAGCATCATCATTTCCATCGTTATGGATAGTAAGGCTGTATGTGATTTCTTGTTCAGGGTATTCGACATCATTAGGATATACAAAACTACTATCGTCATATAGTGAACGTTTTACCATATGAATAACAGGTTCGTATATTTCAATGCTAAATGCTACAGCTGTAACAGAAAACCCATCATTATTTGTTAATAGTCTAAAATCAGATTTGGTTTGATTATTACCAATAATACTATTTCGTGTATTTTTTATATCGAATAAATCAGCATCATAACCTAGTGTGTTTTGACTAGCAGGATTTCTTGTTGTTATATTTCGTCCATTTTCCGTGATATTGGCATTAAAGAAATTATTCATTGGGTTATTAAAGTCGGCAATACTTTTGTATTTGCCTGTAGTGTGAGACAATACTTGAAAACGATCACCGATTATCCCTTTATCTCCTTCGTAGGCAATGACACCTATTTTTCCGTTAACTGCTCCATTAGGTATGGTTTGAAAATTATCAAAAGAAAATTTAACAGGCTTTGCTTTAGAATCAATATTAACAAAACCATCGTATACATAAAACCGTTTTCTTTGTTTAGAATCATCCTCATAAATAACCACCATTGTCCATCCACCGGCTAATCCATTTCCTACATCTTTGTCGTCATTTACAGCCGTTGTAGTTGCAGGAATATTTGCTACGGTATACGTTCCTATTGGATTTTCTAGATTAAGAACATCACTGGTTATATCTTTATAACAAGAATATTGTTTAAAGATAGAATTAGAATCTTCATAATAATCATGGATAATCTCGCCATTGGTAATTGTAGTGTAGGATGAATGACTAGGGTATTTGATCTTAATAGATGTTATATCGTATTTACGGATTTTATCCGCATAAGCAGCTGTCCAATATATCCCAACATGTTTAATAGTATTGCAATCAGAATCTACTACTAAATCAGAACTACTAGAATTAAAAGTACTAGGATCATCATCAATATCAATAAACCCCATTTTAAATTGATTATTCAGTCCTCCGCTATTATAACTCATATTAGGGTCAAAGACATTTGTTCCATCATCATCGCTGATTTTTCCTAAAATTGTATTAGAAACAAATTTAAAGTCTCCTTTTAGAGTGAATTCAGTTCTTTTTTGTAATGGAACTTCAACTTGACTATAGATATTGGTGAATAGTAACAAAAAAACGATAACCATAGGGGTAGTGGTATAAAATACAGGAATTTTAAAACTTTTTTTAATCACTTGATATGTTTTTTAGTGCCCTTTGATTATGGTGTAATGTTCTAATATGATACATCATAATGTAATGTAAAACAGTATGTAATATACGTTATATTGTTTAATTTATTAAGGAAAAAACCAACTTTTCGATATATGAAGTTTTTTTGTCGATGAAAAGTGGAGTTTTAGGAATTTGTTTATCAAACAAATATAATTTAAATATTTATTTCTTTTTCTGCATTTTATTGATAATGTATATCTGTTGTTGGTTTGATTAGAATTATTAAGAATATAGTTGAAATCAACATGGTTATAGATTAAGTGATTAATAAATTAAAACACGCATAATAGAATAAGTAAAAATAACCATTTAATATCAGCGCATTTTTAAAATATATATAAAACTCCATTTGTATTAATAGGGTTAAAATTCTACATATCTGTATGTTTTAAAATTTGATGTTCAACCACCATATTTATAATAAATATTAAATACAATAAATCGATTAAATACATAAAAATACGTTAAAATGAGTTTTTATAAATATAGTATTTTAGTTTTTTATGGGTCACATAAAAAAGTTGGGGAGAATCCTTAAGTTTGCATAAAAAATGGAATGAATTTTTCAATAATTTCTTCAATTTTGCCAGAAGGACTATTAACTCATTTTGATATTGTTGATTTTAAAGAATTGGGCAATTTACAAACTAAGCAAGACTGTTTTTATATCTATTTAGATGAGAAAAACATAATCCCCAAAGAATATAGGTCTTTTGAATATGAGTCCAAAGGTTTTTATGACAGGAAACAAATACAAGACTTTCCCATAAGAGGTAAAGCAGTTTATTTATGTATAAGAAGGCGAAGGTGGCGTAATAAGGTCGACAAATCAAAAGAAGTAAAAAGTGATTATTCTATTATAGCTGAGGGTTCAAAATTAACCATTGAACTTTCAGATTTTTTAAAAGATACAGGTAGAGACTCGAGAAGATACAATAAGTAAAATATCTAGTTATTACGGTGTTAAAGCCAATTTGTTGCAACGCCATTATAAGAAAAAAATCAGTGGTTTTAAAGACTGGGAACAGTTAAGTCACTCCGAAGATTATTTAATTTATCCTGAAAACATTGGAGAACATTTAAGCATCGACGAAGTGAGTCTGTCTAAAGGAGAACTCTATACCTTTGTCACCAACAAAAATGGAAGAGGAAAGAAAAAAACATTAGTAGCCTCTATAAAGGGCACAAAAAGTCAAGATATTATTGGTGTTTTAAACAAAATTCCATTAGATAAAAGAAAATTGGTAAAGGAAATAACCCTTGATATGGCAAACAATATGCAATTGGCTTCAAAAATGTGTTTCCCTGAATGTTACTTGGTTACAGATCGTTTCCACGTTGTAAAACTAATAATGGAAGCCCTGCAACATTTAAGAATAAAATACAGGTGGGAGGAAATAGAAAAAGAGAATCAAGCAATCAAAATTGCAAAAGAACAAGGGTTAAAATACATTCCATTTAGTTTTGATAATGAGGATTCTCCCAAGCAATTATTAGCAAGAAGCCGTTATATTATTGCTAAAAAACCTAACCAATGGACAGAAAACCAAAAGATAAGAGCTGAATTATTATTTAAGAAGTATCCCCTTTTATATCAGGCATACAAGCACACCCTTGAGTTTAGAAACATATATGAAGAAACCTCTAGAGAAATAGCAAAAGAAAAAATAATAAACTGGATGCAAAAAACAAAGCTTCTAAATATGACAGTCTTTAATACCGTGGTTAACAGTTTAAATTATCACTTAGAAACTATTTTGAATTTCTTTATAAAAAGACATACAAATGCAAATGCAGAATCTTTTAACTCCAAGATAAAGTTGTTTAGAGCAAACTTAAGAGGGGTAGTTGATGTGAAATTTTTTCTCTTTAGAATGGAAAAACTTTTTGCCTAATCCCCAGAATATTTATGTGAGCCTTTTTTATTTTATTTAATTTGTTTTAAAATTAAATAAAAACGAATTATAGATAGATTATTACTAATTCTAAATAAGTGTAATTATATAATTATTAGTGATATATATTTGTTACTTGATAATTAAAATCTAGTAGTTTGATATTTCTAGGGTAATTATAAGTAAGATGGTCTTGCGAAAATTAATACATAAAAATCCTACAAAATTATTTATTTATAAAAAATCGAATGATCCCAAATTACCGGGTTACCTATAATTAATTTTTTAGCATTTTTTTAAAAGAAAAATATCATGAAACAATTTATATTAATCCTATTTATGTTAACCATCTATATGGGGCATTCACAATTTAATAATGATGCACCATGGATGCAAGAATTACAAAAACAAAAAAGAACATCCAAAAGTAAATCATCAATTAGTAACGAAAATTTTAAGTTTCAGGAAATTGTTGGTGCATTTAATGAATATTGGAAAGATAAAGATCACACTACAAAAGGTTCAGGATATAAGCCCTTTAAAAGATGGGAATATTTTTGGAAAGATCGCTTGAATGATGATGGTACATTGGTGACGACATCACAGGTAAATAGTACTATGAGCCAAAATAAAGCATTTAAAAATAACAAAGTAGATGCAAGTAATTGGATAGCTTTAGGTCCAACCGATTTTAAAAATAGATCATGGCATACTAGTAATATAGGAAGGATAAATGCTATTGCTGTAGATCCAAACAATAACCAAGTTTACTATGCAGGAACACCAGCTGGTGGAATATGGAGGTCTAATGATGCAGGTGCTAATTGGGAACCTTTATCTGATGAATTACCACAGTTAGGAGTTTCAGCAATTGCTATAGATCCGACCAATTCTAATACAATATATATAGGAACAGGTGACGATGATAATTATAATTCTTATAGTACTGGATTATTAAAATCAACCGATGGAGGTCAAACTTGGAATACAACAGCATTAGTATTTAATGATACTTCTTCTTCAATAAATGAAGTATATTTAGATAGATCAAATGGTAATAATAAAGTCTTTGTTTCTACTAATAGAGGATTTTATAAATCTACAGATGGAGGGGTAAGTTTTACAAAAACTCTTAATGTAGATTTAAAAGACATGAAATTAAAACCTGGAAATTCTAATGTTATTTATGCTGTTTCTCATTCTGATGTATATAAATCTACTGATAATGGTGATTCTTTTACACAATTAACTACAGCTAATGGATTACCTAAAAAGTCAAATAGATTGGTGCTTGGTGTAAGTGCAGCTAATCCTAGCTATGTATATGTACTAAGTACCGATAGTAGTGGCAATTTTCAAGGACTTTATAAATCTACTAATAGTGGTGCTTCATTCGTGAAAACAGCATATTATGTTAGGACTTGGAATACGGATATTTTTGATAGCTCTGAACAATCTTGGTATAATCTTGCACTTACCGTTTCTGAGACTAATGCAGAAGAAGTATATGTTGGATGTCTGACTGTTTGGAAATCTATAGATGGTGGAGATTCTTTTATAAGAGTTAGTCGTTCGAACGCTAGAACAGCTTCTTATACACATGCTGATATTCATTTTTTAAGATTTTTTAATGGTGAATTATTCTGTGGTAGTGATGGAGGAATCTTTAGATCTACAGATGGAGGAAAAAGTTTTACAGATTTAACTAACGGGATGCATATTGGTCAGTTTTATAAAATAGCTGTATCTAAGCAAAACCCTAATAAAATGACTGGTGGATCTCAGGATAATGGTAGTTTCGGATTGACTAGCAATGGAGAATGGAATATTTACGCTGGAAGTGATGGTATGGATACTGCAATAGATCCTAACAATGAAAATAATTATTATGGATTTATGCAGCATGGAAAAAGGTTATGGATTTCTACTAACGCAGGTGATTCACAGACTTCTAATGTGTCAATGCCGAGAGGACTTACTGAATTAGGAAATTGGGTAACTCCTTTAGCTATGAATAAAGATAGTGAATTGTATGCAGGGTATGATGCTTTATATAGATTAGACGGGAATTCTTTTACAAGAGTATCCTCTCGTTTTAAAAATAATATTAATGAATTAGAAATAGACCCAACAAACCCAGATAACATGTTTCTATCTTGGGGTACAGGTAAGTATTTAAACAAAAGTGAGAACAGAGGGATTAGTTTTACTCATGTATATACATTTCCTAATACTATAAAATCTATAGAAGTGCATAGTAGTGATAGTAATATTGTTTATGTGGTTACTAATGGGGCTTCAGGAAAAGTATATAAATCTACTGATGGAGGAGAAAATTTCTCTGATATTACGGGTAATTTACCTGCTATCCCTAAATCAGTAATAGTACACCAAGGCAATCATAAAGATAACCCTTTGTTTGTCGGAACAATATCAGGAGTTTATCGTACAGATGATACAATGAGTGATTGGGCAGCATTTGACACTAATTTACCAAATTCTCCTATTACTGATTTAGAAATTAATCTAGTGGGAGGTAACATTACAGCAGCTACTTTTGGTCGTGGTATTTGGCGATCTACTATTACTGCACCTGTTATAAATATTTGTAAAGATGGTATTCAGAATGGAGATGAAACGGGTGTTGATTGTGGAGGTTCTTGTAAACCTTGTGATACATCATCTGTCTATTGCGAAGTTAAAGCTAGTAGTTCAGATGCTGAATATATCAGTCGTGTTCAATTAGGATCAATTGACAATAGTTCTTTAGGAGCAAGTGGAGGATATAATGATTTTACATCTATATCGACAGATATATCTAAAGGAGTATCTAATACGATAACTATTACTCCAAAATGGAAAAGTACGAAACAGGATGAAGCATATGCTGTTTGGGTTGATTATAATCAAGACGGAGTTTTTGGATCAGGAGAATTAGTTTGGAGTAAGACGGCAAGTACTATTACTCCTGTTATTGGAACATTTATAGTTCCTGATGAAGCTAAAGAGGGAGCTACTAGAATGCGTGTTATCATGAAGTATAAGTATATGCCAACTTCTTGTGAATCATTTAAATATGGAGAAGTAGAAGATTATACTATTACTATAGGTACAAATGATGATAATGGTGTAATATATGTGAATATGAATGATATAACAGCTAATTCATCTAAACCTTGGAACTACTTTACTATTGAGGTTGGAGATGATAATGGTTATGGAGCTTGGTTTTCAAGAAATGCTACACATTTTATTACTTATGATAAAGATGTAGTATGCGAAGGAAGTACTAGTAATGTTTCTCTGATAGGAGAAGGTGTAGAAGTTGGTTCATCTAGTAACTTTGTTGCAAAGCACCATGCTTATAGTGTAAGTTCATCTTCTTATACAAAATGGAGAGGTCAATCTGGATATATAGGATTTACTTTTAAAATTAATGGAAATACACATTATGGATGGTTCTACGCTTCTGTATCTAATGATGGCTTATCTTATACAATAACAGACTATGCTTATAATACGAAACCCGGTCAGAGCCTTAAGACTATAAGAAAAACGAGTAAAAACTCAGTATTAAAGACAAACAGAATAACAATTTATCCTAATCCATTTAGTGAATCTGTAAATATTAATTTGTCAAAAATAGGGAATGAACCACTAACTATAATTATAAATGATCTTCTTGGAAAATCTGTTTTTGAAAAAGAATATTCAAAAAACCCAGGAGAACTTTCTGTAGGAGAGACAATCACTCAAAGTGGAAATTATATTGTAAAAATAATCTCAAAATCTTTAACTGAAGTTTATACTATCGTAAAACAGTAGATAAGTAAGTTTATTTTAGATTATACAATTACTTAAAAAAAGGGTGAGCTAGATATTATTAGCTCACCTTTTTTTAAGCTATGTTTTTTATAAATCAACAAACTGATTATCAATTTTGAATAGTCAGTATTAAAAAGCTGGTTAGAATTAAATATAAAAACAATTTTATTATAATAAATTCTAACAGCTATTTTTTTTAACTTGTATCTAAATCCTTTAGATAAAAAACTTATTAAGTAATGAAAACAGTATATTTAATTAGACATGCCAAATCCTCATGGGAATTAGATTTGTCGGATATTGATAGACCACTCAATGAAAGAGGTATAAAAGATGCAGAGCTAATAGGTAAAGAGCTAAAAATATTAAATACAAAAGTAGATAAAGTATATTGCAGCCCAGCAGAAAGAACACGTAAAACAGCTAGTATTATTTTAGAGCATCTTGATCTTTCGGGTAAATTATTTATCATAGAGCAAAAATTATATGATTTTGAAGGGAGTAAGGTAATTGAAGTGATAAAGAATTGTGATGATAATATAAAATCATTGATGATTTTTGGACATAATTACGCTTTAACATCTATATCAAACCTTTTTGGTGATAAAATTATTGATAATCTACCAACAGTTGGAGTAGTTTCTATTAATTTTGAAGAAAATAGTTGGAAAGATATAAATACAGGAAGAACTGTATTGACTATTTTTCCTAAATCTTTAAAATAATGTCAGTCAATAATAATCAATATGTTAATAGAGAATTAAGCTGGTTACAGTTTAATGCTAGAGTATTACAAGAAGCAGCAGATGAAACTGTTCCATTATTAGAAAGATTACGATTTATAGGTATATTTTCTAATAATTTAGATGAATTTTTTAAGGTAAGGTACGCTACTATTAAAAGAATAGAACAAGCAGGAAAGGACGGGGAAAATGTATTGAAGGGAACCACGGCTAGTGTTATATTAGAACAGATTACTAAAATTGTTATCAAACAGCAATCTCAAAGTTTAAAAACGATTAATATAATAACAGAAAAGCTAAAAGAGCATAATATTTTTATTATAAATGAGAAAGAGGTGACCCCAGATCAGGATTACTTTATACGTAGATATTTTATAGATAAAGTAAGTCCTGCTTTGGTAACATATATGCTTAATGATCTTGATAAATTTCCCCATCTCAAAGATAGTGTTGCTTATTTAGCTGTTAAGCTTGTGCTAAAAGAAAAAATTCCAAAAGAAGGCAGATTATCAAAATTATTAAATCAAAAAACCAAAGAGAATATCTATGCATTAATCGAAATACCCAAAGACGAAGTTCGTTTTGTGGTTCTGCCAGAAAAAGAAGGTAAGCAATTTATTATTCTATTAGATGATTTAATAAGATATTGTATACATATCAATTTTAGTATTTTTGATTATGAAAGAGCATCAGCTCATATGATCAAGATAACCCGAGATGCACAATTAGATTTTGATAATGATCTTAGTAAGAGTTTTATACAAAAAATTTCTAGTAGTGTTAAATCAAGAAGAGACGGAGAACCCGTAAGATTTGTTTATGACAAAACCATTGATAAAGATACGTTAGCCTTTTTAATGGATAAAATGGGTGTTGATAATACAGATAGTATAATCCCTGGCGGAAGGTATCATAATCGCAGAGATTATATGAATTTTCCAGATTTGGGTATGAAAGATTTAATTTATCATCCGCTTACGCCACTTCAAATACCGGGGTTAAGCTTGCAAGGTAGTTTGTTAGACAAAATTGCCGAAAAAGACTACTTACAACACACCCCGTATCACACATTTTCCTATACAGTTAAGTTTTTAAGAGAATCAGCAATTGATCCCAAAGTAAAAAGCATTAAGATCACTATTTACAGATTAGCAAATATTTCCCATATTGCCAGCTCAGTAATAAATGCCGCTAAAAACGGAAAAATGGTTACTGTTCAGATAGAGTTGCAAGCCCGTTTTGATGAGGCAGCAAATATAAAATACGCTGAACAAATGCAGCGAGAAGGAGTAAAGCTTATTTTTGGAATTACAGGACTAAAAATACATTGCAAAGCCTGTATAATTGAAAGAGAAGAAAAAGGGAAATTAAAAAGATATGGCTTTATTAGCACAGGAAATTTTAATGAATCTACTGCAAAATTATATACTGATTATACATTATTTACAACCAATGAATCTATTCTGAAGGAAACCAATAAAGTGTTTAAATTCTTTGATATAAACTACAAAGTAAGTCGGTATAAACATTTATTAGTATCTCCTCATTATACAAGATCTACTCTAAAAAAATTAATCAATAAAGAAATTCAAAACAAAGCACAAGGAAAACCTGCTGGTATTAGATTAAAAATAAATAGCTTAAGTGATTATGATATGATTGATAAATTGTACGAAGCTAGTAGAGCAGGGGTAAAAATAGATTTAATTGTTAGAGGTATATGTAGTTTAATACCCGGAATCCCAGGGATGAGTGAAAATATACGAATAATAAGTGTGATTGATAAATTTTTAGAACATTCTAGATTATATATATTTCAGAATGAAGATAACCCTAAAGTATATATATCATCAGCAGATTGGATGACACGTAATCTGGACAGAAGAGTAGAAATTAGTTGCCCAATATACGATGAAGATATAAAGAAAGAATTGATAGATACTTTTGAAATATGTTGGAGTGATAATGTAAAAGCTAGAACCTTTTCTAAAGACCAAAATAATGAGTACATTAGAAATGATAAAATAAGAGTTAGATCTCAGATAGCTACATATGAATATTATTTAAGAAAATTAGGAAATTAAATTTTGTTGACAATAAATATATACGGAGCGATAGATATAGGTTCCAATGCCGTACGATTATTAATAAGTAGTGTACACGAAGAAGAAGGTAAAGAGACTAGATTTAAAAAAACGAGTTTGGTAAGAGTACCGATTCGTTTAGGATCGGATGTGTTTATACACAATCGAATCTCTGATGAAAATATCAATAGAATGATTGATGCAATGCAAGCATACCAGCTATTAATGAAAACTCATAAAGTAGTTAGATATAAAGCTTTTGCTACTTCTGCTATGCGCGAAGCAGAAAACGGACAAGAAGTTGCTATATTGATTAAAGAAAAAACAGGTATACAAATTGATATTATTGATGGTATTGAAGAAGCTTCGATAATAGCAATGACTAATCTACAAGAATTAATTAACACAGACGCAACATACTTATATGTAGATGTAGGTGGAGGTAGTACCGAATTCTCTTTGTTTCATAACGGAAAAATAATCACATCTAGATCATTTAAGTTAGGGACAATAAGACTGCTTAATGGATTAGTAGCAGACAATATTTGGAAAGATGTAATGGATTGGATAAAAGAAAAGACAGAAAGTTATTCTAGAGTTTCATTGATTGGATCTGGAGGAAATATTAATAATATTTTTAAAAATAGTGAAAAAACTAAAGGTAAACCTCTTACTTTTTTATATTTAAGTTCTTATTATGAATTATTACAATCTCTTACTTATGAAGAAAGAATATGGCAACTTAATCTGAATCAAGATAGAGCAGATGTAATCATTCCAGCAACCAAAATTTATCTTTCAGCAATGAAATGGAGTGGTGCGAGAGAAATACATGTCCCTAAGATAGGATTGTCTGATGGAATAATAAAATCATTATATAAAGAAAAATTAGATAAAATATAGAGTTAAGTAGTTTAAACTTTTTTACCAAAATCAAAGAAGTTTAAAACTGCCGCCATAAGTAATTTCACATTAGAATAAATAATTATAAATTATCCGTGTACAGTCTCTTTTTTACTTAAAGACTTCATTATTTCAGCCTCAAACGTTAATAAATCTTGCCATTTTTTATCAACCTCCTTACGATTATCGCCATAAGTACGAGCAAAATTCAGAAACATTGTATAGTGATTAGCTTCGCTGACCATTAATTTTTTATAAAAATCAGAAAGCTCTTCGTCTTGTAAGTTTTCTGAAAGTAATTTAAAACGTTCACAACTTCTAGCTTCAATTAATGCAGCATATAATAAACGATGAACTAATTGAGTACTCCTGCTACCGCCTTTTGAGAAAAAAGTAAGAAGCTTAACAACATACTCATCTTTTCTATCTCTACCCAAGATATACCCTCGATTTATAATTATATCATGAACCATTTTAAAATGACTGATTTCTTCTTTAACTAATTTCACCATTTCCTGTACCAATTCAGTATACTCAGGAAAGCTAACGATAAGAGATATTGCCGTAGAAGTTGCTTTTTGCTCACAATAAGCATGATCCGTAAGAATTTCTTCTATGTTTTTTTCTACAATATTAATCCATCTAGGGTCTGTAGGTAGTTTTAAACCAAGCATTTGTTATTCTGTATATAATTATAAATGTAGGCAAAGTTACAAACTATAACATTGACTATATATTGATATTGGTTAAAAATAGTTGAAATTGAAATAATTTAAATATCTAAATCAAAGGAAGATCTTAGTTTGTCTAATAAAGGATTCTTTTCTCTCAATTTTTCATATTTATCCTGTGGAGTAAAAGCATATTTTTTAGAGATATCCTCATTAACCTTAATTTTAAGACCAATACTATAATTATTAAGCTTGTTATAAAGATACTGTAATAAACCAGCCTGAGCATTTTCTAAATCCAGTTTCATAGATTCATTAGGTAATTCAATACAGAGGTTTATACCATCAAGTGTTGGAGTATTCATGGCAAACATAGAACCAACAATTCTTTCTCCTTTTTTATCTTGGAGTTTACCATAAGCTTTCCAAGCTAAGACCATGTCAGCTTCAGAAAAGATGTCTACAGGAAGGTTTTTGGGATCAATTATTTTTTCAACTTTTTTATCCTGATGTTCTTTCTTCTTTTTAATACTATTCAAAGATAAACCAGAGGTTTTTCTTTTTAAAGTTAGTAAAGATGAGCTTTCTTTAGAAACGTTAGTTTGGTATATACTACTATTTTCCTGTACTAAAGTATTAGAGATATTTTGCTCAGCAAGTGTGTTAGTATTTTCTTTTTCAGTTACCTCTTTAGTTTGTATATCTATTTTAGCAGAATTTTCTGAAATTATATTTTCTTTTTTTCTAAAAAAAGAAGGAGGTATTATGTAGTTATGACTATTTTTTTTTTGCTCCATCCGGAGACTGGATAGAGGCAAGTTGCATAAGGCATAACTCTACGAGTAGCCTTTGATTTTGGCTCGTTTTGTACTTCAGATCACAATCGTTTGCTAATTCGATACCTTTGATTAAAAAGGCGTGAGGTGGTAATTTGGATTGTTCTAGGTATTTCGATTTTGTTTGCTCACTAACCTCCAAAAGATTAATAGTAGCTTGATTTTTAGAAACTAATAAGTCTCTAAAGTGAGAAGCTAATCCAGAAATAAAATGATGTCCATCAAAACCAAGTGCTAAGATTTCATTAAATTCTAATAATAATTGAGGGATATTATTATGTAATATTAAATCAGTAGTTTTAAAGTATGTTTCGTAATCCAAAACATTTAGATTCTCAGTAACGGCCTGCCGAGTAAGATTGTTTCCGCTATAGCTTACAACTCTATCAAATATAGACAAAGCATCTCGCATAGCACCATCCGCTTTTTGAGCAATTATTTGTAAAGCATCTTCATCCGCAACAATACCTTCATTTTTTGCCACTACCATTAAATGATTTTTGGCATCTGTTACAGTAATTCTTTTAAAATCAAATATTTGACAGCGAGATAAAATAGTTGGAATAATCTTATGTTTCTCTGTAGTAGCTAGTATAAAGATAGCATGTTTTGGTGGTTCTTCTAATGTTTTTAGAAAAGCATTAAAAGCCGATTGAGATAGCATATGAACTTCATCAATAATATACACCTTAAATTTACCTACCTGAGGAGGGATTCTAACCTGATCAATAAGGCTACGTATATCATCAACAGAATTATTTGAAGCAGCATCTAGCTCAAAGATGTTAAAAGCAAAATCTTCATCAGCATAATCCTCCTCACCGTCCTGATTAATAGTTTTAGCTAATATTCGAGCACATGAAGTTTTACCCACACCCCTAGGACCAGTAAATAACAAAGCTTGTGCTAAATGATTATTCTCTATAGCATTAAGTAAAGTGTTAGTAATAGCTTGTTGCCCTACAACATCTTTAAAGGTATGAGGTCTATATTTACGTGCAGATACTATAAATTGCTCCATTGTGGCAAAGTTAAAAATTGCGTTTGAATAAACGATATTCCAAATCTATTTTTATTTAGAGTTATTAACAGCCCACAAATTAATTATAAATATCCGATTATGATTCGATAAAAGTTATACTTTTGCGTCAAAGCAGATCACCTTATCGCCACGTCTACAAAGATGTGGAGGAAAGTCCGGACACCATAGCGCAGTATAGCGGGTAACGCCCGTCCGTCGTGAGGCGAGGACAAGTGCAACAGAAAGTATGTACAGATAATGCTGTAGTGAAACCAGGTAAACTCTATACGGTGCAACGCCATGTAAACCAGCTTATAGGTTGCGCGCTCGATGCTGGAGGGTAGGCGGTTTGATCCCCGTAGTAATATTGGGACTAGATAAATGATAAGGACTATACTACTAGTATAGGACAGAATCCGGCTTATGATCTGCTTTTTTCTCTATAGATTTAGGATAACAGGTATATTTCTTTTCTAATTCCTCGTTATAAAATTATTTGTAGTATAAATGATTAACCATCAAGTAGGTTATAAAATCCATTCCTATTTTTTCATTTCTTTTAACAAATGGCAAAGCTATTTTTCTCGTATATTGTAACTCGATCAAAAATTATTTATATGAAAATAGCTATTGTTTGTTACCCAACTTTTGGAGGAAGTGGAGTAGTTGCCACAGAATTAGGAATAGCATTAGCTAAATTAAATCATGAAGTACATTTTATAACCTATAAACAGCCGGTTCGTTTAAACTTATTAAATCCTAATATTCATTTTCATGAAGTTACCGTCCCAGAATACCCACTTTTTCATTACCAACCATATGAACTAGCATTGTCTAGTAAATTAGTAGATACAATAACCAAGTATCAAATTGATCTGTTACATGTACATTATGCGATACCCCATGCTTATGCAGGATATATGGCAAAACAGATGCTAGCAGATGAAGGAATTAGTGTTCCAATGATAACCACATTACACGGCACAGATATAACCTTGGTAGGTAATCATCCATTTTATAAACCAGCAGTAAGTTTTAGTATTAATAATAGTGATATTGTAACCTCAGTTTCTCAAAGTTTAAAAGAAGATACATTACGATTATTTGATATAAAAAAAGACATAAAGGTTGTCCCTAATTTTATAGATACTAGCCTGCTTAAAACTAGTTTTACAGATTGTCAAAGAATATTAATGGCAGAACCAGAAGAGAAAATCGTTTCTCATATCAGTAACTTTAGACCTGTAAAAAGAATAAAAGACGTAATAGATGTGTTTTATAATATTCAGAAAAAAATCCCTGCAAAATTATTAATGGTAGGTGATGGACCAGAGCGTCTAATGACTGAAAAAAAGTGTATTGATATGGGGATTAAAGAAAAAGTTATTTTCTTAGGCAATAGTAATGAGATCGATAAGATTTTATGTTTTTCTGATTTATTTTTACTCCCTTCAGAAAAAGAAAGTTTTGGATTAGCAGCTCTTGAGGCTATGGTAAATAAAGTTCCAGTTATATCAAGTAATACAGGAGGGATTCCTGAAGTAAATATTCACGGAAAATCAGGATATCTTAGTGATGTAGGTAATGTGATAGATATGTCAGAAAATGCCATACGTATCTTAGAAAACGATACAGTGTTAGACCGTTTTAAAGAAGGAGCTTACCGACAAGCTCTAAAGTTTGATGTAAATAGAATAGTACCATTATATATTAAATTATATAAAAATGCATTAGAGTCTGTTTTATAGAATTTTTGTTTGTAAAATAAGCACATAAAACGCTGAAATCACTATTTTTTGCCAGAATCATAAAAGGAACCTGTTTAAACTTTTAAGATAAACACCTGATAATTAATTAGTTACTGTTTTAGTTGAGATTTGCAAGTAACTAGTTATTAGTTAATTACAAAAAAGTTTAAACGAGTTCAAGTTTAAACCACTTCAAATCCAAAATTTATTATAAAAAACATTTGATAAATAAATATTTTTTATAGATTTGCTTAAATATTTAAGAAAACAATGAATACTAATTTTATACATCATCATCATATTTACATCTCTGCTCAGGCATGGTAAGTTTGATATGTATAAATTCATAATATATATTTTAACCCGTTTGAGCTTTTCAAACGGGTTTTTTGTTTAAAAAATCTGTTTTTAAAGATTAAACAGAATACTAAACAAAATGTCGAAAATTAAAATTGCTATTCAGAAAAGTGGACGACTCAATCAAGATTCCGTTCAAATATTAAAAGATTGTGGAATATCCATAAATAATGGAATAGACCAATTAAAAGCCGAAACACGAAACTTTCCAATGGAAGTAATGTTTTTGCGCAATGGAGATATTCCTCAATATCTTAGAGATGGAGTTGTAGACATAGCTATAATAGGAGAAAATATCCTAATAGAAAAAGGAAAAGATATAGGAATAGTAGAAAGACTAAATTTTTCTAAATGCAAAGTATCATTAGCTGTACCTAAAAGCTTTGATTATAACGATATTACTGATTTAGAAGGCAAAAGAATAGCAACATCCTATCCTAATACAGTAAATGATTATTTAACAAAAAAAGGAATTACTGCCGAATTACACCAAATATCTGGTTCTGTAGAAATTGCCCCTAATATTGGATTGGCAGACGCAATATGCGATATTGTTTCTAGTGGAAGTACATTGTTTAAAAATAATTTAAAAGAAGTAGAAGTAATACACACCTCTGAAGCCGTATTAGCAGTTTCTCCAAAAATAAATAGTAATAACAAGAAAATACTTGACAAACTAAAATCTAGGATTCAAGCAGTTTTAAAAGCAAGAAACTCTAAATACGTATTATTAAACGCTCCAAACGAAAAAATCAATAATATCATTAAGATTTTACCAGGCATGAGAAGCCCAACAGTTTTACCACTTGCAGAAAAGGGATGGAGTTCCATACACACAGTAGTTGAAAAAAATAAATTTTGGGATATAATCGACGAACTAAAAGCCGAAGGAGCAGAAGGTATTTTAGTATGTCAAATAGAAAAAATGATTTTATAAGAGAGAATTGATACAAAATTTTATACGTAGCCAAATGAATAAAATATACAATCCCATAAAAGAATCTTGGACTGAATTGTTAAAAAGACCAACTCAATCAATAGAAGATATAGAAATCACTGTTTTAACCGTTTTTAATGATATAAAATCCCTAAAAGATCAGGCAATTAAATTATACACAAAAAAATTTGATAAAGTAGAGCTTGATACAATAGAAGTATCTAATGAAGAAATAGAATTAGCAGAAAAAGAAATCAGTCAGGATTTAAAAGACGCTATTCTTTTAGCAAAATCAAATATAAAAGCCTTCCATGAAGCACAAAAAACAGAAAAAATAATTGTTAATACAGTAAATGGAGTGGTATGCTGGCAAGAAAAAAAACCAATTCAGAAAGTAGGACTTTATATTCCCGGAGGAACAGCACCTTTATTTTCCACAATTCTGATGCTTGCAGTACCCGCAAACATAGCAGGATGTAAAGAAATAATATTGTGTTCCCCACCCAATACAGAAGGGAAAATTGATCCAGCAATATTATATACAGCAAATCTCTGTGGAGTAACAAAAATATTTAAAGTAGGAGGGATACAAGCCATTGCAGGAATGACCTTTGGAACAGAAACAATACCACAAGTCTATAAAATATTTGGTCCAGGAAATCAATATGTCACAGTAGCCAAGCAGATAGCTACTAAATACGGAGTAGCAATTGATATGCCAGCAGGACCAAGCGAATTATTAGTAGTAGCAGATGACTCTGCAAATGCTTCTTTTGTAGCTTCAGACCTACTTAGTCAGGCAGAACATGGTAAAGATAGCCAAGTGATTTTAGTGTCCACTTCAGAAAAATTAATCAAAGAAGTAGAAACAGAAATAATAACACAATGCAAAGTTTTAGTAAGAAAAGAAATAGCAGAAGCAGCAATTTCTAATTCAAAATTAATCTATGTGGATAATGATTATACAGCATTAGAATTAATTAACCAATACAGTCCAGAACACCTTATTATATGCGTAGAAAATGAAAACCTCTATGTTGATAACATACAGAATGCGGGATCCATATTTATAGGCAACTATACCCCAGAGAGCGCAGGAGATTACGCATCAGGAACAAACCACACCCTACCAACTAATGGTTATGCCAAACAATATAGTGGCGTTAATTTAGATAGCTTTTTGAAATCAATGACTTATCAGAAAATTACTAAAGAAGGAATTAAAACTATCGGTAAAGCTATAGAACTAATGGCAGAAGCAGAAGGATTGCAGGCACATAAAAATGCGGTAACATTACGGCTAAATAGTTTAAAATAAATTAGTTGTTATTTTAAAAACACAAATAAATGGACACAATTCGATTTGATATAAATAAAGTAGTACGAAAAAATATAAGCAAACTAAAACCATACTCTTCGGCTCGTGATGAGTATGCAGATAGTGGATTTCCCATGATATATTTAGATGCCAATGAAAACCCTAATGAAAATGGAGTAAATAGGTATCCAGATCCAAAACAGCGAAACCTTAAAACTATTTTAGCAGCACAAAAAGAAGTAAATACCAAAAATATTCTTTTAGGCAATGGCAGTGATGAAATATTAGACCTATTATTTAGAGCATTTTGCGAACCACAATTAGATAATATTATCACATTACCACCTACATACGGAATGTATAACGTACTAGCAAACATAAATAATATTGAAGATAAAGGAGTTTTATTAACAAACAAGTTTCAGCCAAATATCCAACGCATTAAAGAGGAGATAAACACCAGAACTAAGATTATATTTCTATGCTCACCTAATAATCCAACAGGTAATTCATTTGACAAAGAAAGCATACTTCAGATTCTAGAATTTTTTTCAGGATTAGTAGTTATAGACGAAGCATATATTGATTTTTCAGGAAAAAGTAGTTGGATAACAAGATTAGAAGAATACCCAAATCTAGTAATAACCCAAACATTTTCTAAAGCATTTGGACTAGCAGGAATACGATTAGGAGTATGTTATGCCTCTGAAGAGATTATTGAAATTTTAAATAAAATTAAACCACCGTACAATGTCAATCAATTAACTCAGCAACGTGCTTTACAGCGATTAACCAATCTAGATGACCTGAAATTAGAAGTAAATAGTATTCTCGAAGAAAGAGAGAAACTAATTTTATCAATAAAAGAAATTGAATATGTAAAAGAAATCTATGATTCTGACGCTAATTTTATTTTAATAAAAGTAGATGATGCAAATAAAAGATACAATCAATTGCTAAAAGAAGGAATCGTAATTAGAAATAGAACAACCCAACCACTTTGTGAAAATACCCTAAGATTAACCATTGGTACAGCTAATGAAAATAGAATCTTAATAACTAGGATGAAAAAGATTACAGATAATCCCAACGGAACATTAAAACAATAAAAAAGAAATGAAACGAGTATTATTTATAGATAGAGACGGAACCATTATCAAAGAAACTAAGGATGAACAGATAGACGCTTTTGAAAAAATGATTTTTTATCCTAAAGTATTTACCTATCTGGGTAAAATAGCAAAAGAACTAGATTATGAATTAGTAATGATAACGAATCAAGATGGATTAGGTACAGATGTTTTTCCTGAAGATACTTTTTGGCCAGTACATAATTTTATTATAAAATCATTTAAAAATGAAGGAGTTGTGTTTGATAAAGTATTTTTAGACAAAACTTTTCCACATGAAAACGCAAATACTCGAAAACCTAAAACAGGATTGTTAACCGAATATTTTACGGAAAACTATGATTTACACAATTCTTTTGTAATAGGGGATCGATTAACAGACATGGAGTTAGCTAAAAATCTAGAAGCAAAAGGACTTTTTATAAATGACAATACCAATCTTGGGACTAGATGAAATAACAGTAAAACGAGAAGAATTAGATAAATATATTGTACTAGAAACAAACGACTGGCAAAAGATATATGAGTTTTTAAAATTAAAAAATAGAACAGCAGAGATTATCAGAAAAACCAACGAAACAGACATTTATATTAAGTTAAACATAGACGGAACAGGAAAAAGCACTATTGATACAGGCATAGAATTTTTTGATCATATGTTAGATCAAATCTCACGACACGGGCAAATGGATTTAGACATACAAGTAAAAGGAGATTTAGAAGTTGATGAGCATCATACAATAGAAGATACAGCAATTGCTTTAGGAGAAGTATTTAGCATAGCATTATCTAATAAATTAGGTATGGAGAGATATGGATTTTGTCTTCCGATGGACGATTGTTTAGCCCAAGTATCAATAGATTTTGGAGGACGTAATTGGTTGGTATGGGAAGCAGATTTTAAACGAGAAATGATAGGAAAAATGCCAACAGAAATGTTTTTTCATTTTTTCAAATCCTTTACAGACGGAGCTAAAGCCAATCTAAATATAAAAGCCGAAGGAACTAATGAACATCATAAAATAGAAGCAATATTTAAAGCTTTTGCAAAAGCAATAAAAGTAGCCGTAAAACGAGATCCTGAAAAAATGATATTACCAAGTACAAAAGGAATGGTATAATATCTTTAAAATCTCATTTAGAAATAAAAAATGAATACAGTGAGCACAACTAAAAGTAAAATAAACTCTTTATCAGAAGAAAATAGAAAAAGTTACAAAATAGTGATTATAAACTATGGAGCAGGAAATATACAATCTATAAAATTTGCAATACAGCGATTAGGATACAAAGCCGTCTTAAGCGATGATCATGAAGAAATAAAAACAGCAGATAAAGTTATTTTTCCTGGAGTAGGAGAAGCAAGCAGTGCCATGAAAAAACTTAAAAATTCTCATTTAGATATTTTAATCCCAAACCTAAAACAACCTGTTTTAGGTATATGTTTAGGAATGCAACTAATGTGTAACTATACAGAAGAAGGAGCAACTAAAGGACTAGGTATTTATGATATAGATGTAAAACGTTTTAGTAAAGAAGTAAAAGTACCACAAATAGGTTGGAATCAAATAAATAACCTAAGTTCATCTCCTCTATTTGATAATATTAACGAGAATGATTATATCTATTTAATACACAGTTATTACGTTCCAGTTTTTGAAAACACCATTGCCCAAACCACCTACGGAATTAATTACTCCACAGCCGTTTTAAAAAACAATTTTTATGGAACCCAATTTCATCCAGAAAAAAGTAGTTCAGTAGGAGAGAAAATATTAGAAAATTTTCTAAAGTTATAACACAAAGTAAAATAGGTTCATAAAATAATGTAACATGAGAATAATACCAGCAATAGACATCATAGACGGTAAGTGTGTAAGACTTTCTAAAGGAGATTATGACACCAAGAAAATATATAATGAAAACCCATTAGAAATAGCAAAAGAATTCGAAGATCATGGAATCCAATACGTTCATATTGTAGATTTAGATGGAGCCAAATCTAATCACATAGTTAATCATAAAATCCTAGAATTAATAGCAGCTAAAACGAATTTAAAAATTGACTTTGGTGGTGGACTAAAAACGGATGAAGACTTAAAAATAGCTTTTGAATGTGGAGCAAATCAAATAACAGGAGGAAGTATTGCCGTGAAAAACCCCAATGACTTTAAATCTTGGATTCATAAATATGGAACGGAAAAAATTATTTTAGGAGCAGATGTGAAAAATGAAAAAATAGCAATTAGTGGATGGCAAGAAGAAAGTAACAAAGAATTAATGCCATTTATAAAAGAATATCAAGAAGAAGGAATATCCTACGTAATATGCACTGATATTAGCAAAGACGGAATGTTACAAGGTCCCTCTTTTGAGTTATACAAAAAAATAATAAAAAACATTAAAAACTGCAAACTAATTGCATCTGGTGGAGTTTCTGGTTATAGCGAATTATATAAATTAGCTGAAATAGGTTGTGAAGGAACCATTATCGGTAAAGCTATATATGAAAATAGAATTAGCTTAAAACAATTAGAAGATTATATTTTGACAACTCAGTAAGAAACATTCAGTTTTTTAATAGTGAATATAAAAACAAATTATAAAATGCTAACTAAAAGAATAATACCCTGTTTGGATATAAAAAACGGACGTACGGTAAAAGGAGTGAATTTTGTAGATTTAATAGATGCGGGAGATCCAGTAGCTTTAGCAGAAATTTACGCCAACACAGGAGCAGATGAATTAGTCTTTTTGGATATTTCGGCAACAGAAGAAAGACGAAGAACATTAGCAAATTTAGTATTGCGTATCGCCGAAAAAATAAATATACCATTCACAGTAGGAGGAGGTATATCTACAATAAAAGATGTAGATGTTTTATTACAAAATGGAGCAGATAAAATATCTATTAATTCAGCCGCCGTAAACAATCCTAAATTAATAACCGATCTAGCAAGTAAATTTGGTAGTCAGTGTATAACCGTAGCAATAGACGCTAAGCTAATCAATAACAAATGGATAGTACATCTTGTCGGAGGAAAAGTTATTACAGAGCTAAATTTATTTGATTGGGCAAAAGAAGTAGAAGCCAGAGGAGCCGGAGAAATACTATTTACCTCTATGGATAATGATGGTACAAAAAACGGATTTGCAAATACAGCATTAGCTAGACTGTCTGATGAGGTAAACATACCAATTATAGCCTCAGGGGGAGCTGGTAATATACAACATTTTGTAGATAGTTTTGAGCTAGGAAAAGCCGATGCAGCACTTGCAGCAAGTGTTTTTCATTTTAAAGAAATTGAAATAATAAATTTAAAAAAAGAATTACAAAAGAATGGAATCCCGGTAAGACTGTAAATCCTAAAGTTTAAACCACTTCATATAAATAACACCAAGTATGTTCTGTATAAACATGCCAAAAATTATAAAAACACATTAATTATGACTAGTGAAGTAAATAAGAATAGTGACACCTTTCGTTTAGAAGAATTAAAAAATTCAATAAACTTTGATAAAAATAATAATGGATTAGTTCCTGCAATTATTCAAGATATTGAAACCAAAAATGTATTGATGCTTGGGTACATGAATAAAGAAGCATATTCAAAAACTATAAAAACAAAAAAAATTACTTTTTTTAGTAGAAGTAAAAATAGATTATGGACAAAAGGAGAAGAAAGTGGTAATTTTTTAAAACTCGTAGATCTTAAAAATGATTGTGATCAAGATACATTATTGATAACAGTTGTACCAGTAGGAGCAACCTGTCATAAAGGAACAGGAACTTGTTGGGGAGAAGACAATGAAAATCATTATGGTTTTTTATCAGAATTAGAAAATATAATTCAGAAAAGAAAAGAAAATATAGAAAATGAAAAATCCTATGTATCCTCTTTGTTCAGAAAAGGAATGAACAAGATAGCACAGAAAGTAGGGGAGGAAGCAGTAGAAATGGTAATCGAAGCAAAAGACAATGATGAAGAGCTTTTTCTTAATGAAAGTGCTGATTTACTTTTTCACTATTTAATATTGCTACAAGCTAAAGGCTATAAAATCAATGATATAATAAATACTTTAAAAAAAAGACACCTCACTTAGTCGTAATAACCTCTTAAAACTTTCATGTTTAAAAGTTTATACAGGAAAATAATTTGTTTTAAATTGAAATTCATCACTTTTTTATCAGCAAACACTATGTAATAAACTGATATATAGTACTTTATATATTCATGTTTATTCTTGATTAATGTTTTGTGCTTATTTATAGATATTTAAAAGTTTTTTGGTAAATTTGCACCCTTAAACTAAAAAAGGTAACAACTTAATAATATTATAGTTATATTGTAATTAGTGTAAAATAAATTAGTTGTAATTAGCGTTAAAATAATTTTGATGATACCCCTAAAATTTTAAAAATTGAAATATAGAACTAAACTACTCGTATTTTTATTGATCTTATTTTCTACACCGAGGATTATTTATTCGCAAACATGTAATAAAGAGAAGACTATTACTATTTGTGATATGTTAGCCATAGATGATAATGGGGATTCTACACCAGATGGAATCATAGATCTATACGATAAAACAGGAACAGTATTAACTGCTGGAGATAAATGGTCTACTGTTTTAAAAAATGCTTTTGTTTTGAACTCTACAACAGGAAAAGTTTCTGTTTGGGATTTAAGAAACTCAAGTATAGCTGAAGATAATTATGTTTTCACATTAACTAACCCTACAGTTTGTGGTACTGATCCAGTAATGATAGTTAATCTGATTTTAGAACCTTATTCTGGTAAAGCTAGGACGCCAGATACAGACGGAATAAACTATTATTTGTGTAGTGGAGATAGGCTTGATTTATTTAATGTACTAGCATCTAGTCAGACAAGCCCAGCAGCTCATCTTAATGGCACATGGAGTATTGACTTTCCGAATAGTGCAGCTAATGGTATCCTAGAAAGTGAAAAATTATTTTCTGCAAATGTAGCTTATCAAGTAGGTTTACCTTTAGTAGATCAAGATGTATATCAGTTAATCTATAAAGTAACAGGATTTCCAGCAATAAATGACGGTGGTCTTACTTGTAAAACCGAAGACGTTACAGTTGTAAAGATTATGGTAGTTAGACAAGTATCTGCAGGAGAGCCTACCAAATTTCAAATATGTGAAAATGAAATTATAGGAGGTAATTTTGATAATAATATTGATTTAAGAGATGATCGTTTTTTAATAAACGAAGACGTAGAAGGCTATTGGGAAGATGAAATTAATGGAGATAGTGATAATCTAATCATTAATATACGTGATTTATATACTCAACTTGTTGATAATGGAAATAATGAACGTTTTGGGTGTCAGGAATACGCGTATACTTATACTGTCAAAAAGAGATCAACAGTATGTGAAGACGCTTCAGAATCTGTTACTTTTACAATATACGAACAACTCAGACCCTTCCAACAAGAAACCGTTGCAGAAATATGTGAAGTAAAAGATACTGGTACTCCAGTAATGATTAATTTGATAGACTTTGTGAAATTTACAGACGGTTTTGATTATAGTACCGCTACTGACGTAGATTCATTTACACATTGGGAGTTCGTGTCAGGTCCAACAGATTTAGGATTAATAATGAAAAGACAACCAACAATTGGTGTACCATTAGATTTAGCATGTATAAAAGATCCAGCCATAAAAGACCCAGTATTAGCATCGCCATATTACGATTCTAAAGCACCTGTAACTATAAATGGAGCTGTACCTGGTGAATATAAATTTAAATTCATAGTATGTCCAGATATAAATGGATGCACCGGCGAAGACCTCCCTTGTTCAAGATTAGAAACCGAAGTAGTGTTAATAATTAATGAAGAATCCTATGCAGGAGAAGATACAAAAGATTTAAATTTTTGTATAACCCAAAAACAGGTAGATTTAAGAAGTTTATTAACGGTTGATCCTGCTGAAACATTAGATATTAATGGTACATGGACTAATGATGAAAATGGAGAAGTTGTAGATAATAATTTTGTATTTCCAGATATATCTTTACCAAAAAAGTTTGAACTCACCTATACCGTAGAGAATAGTAAAAATTGTACGGATAGTGCAAAATTATCATTTACTATTTTTGAAGAAGCTAATGCTGGTATGGGAAAATCAATCAGTTTATGCGCCGATGATTTAACAATTACTTTATTCGATCAATTAGATGGCAATCCATCTACAACAGGATTATGGTCAGGACCTTTTGGATATATATCTAAAGATCACTTAGGAGTTTTTGACCTATCTAATGCCACATTGCCAGTTTTAGGACAAGGAACATATACATACACGGTAGCGGGTAATCC
Organism: uncultured Flavobacteriaceae bacterium; assembly: GCA_963768325.1. Lineage (GTDB taxonomy): Bacteria > Bacteroidota > Bacteroidia > Flavobacteriales > Flavobacteriaceae > Aquimarina. The sequence goes on from CAVYIL010000199.1 coordinate 25,534, forward strand.
AGGTTGTACCAAAACAGAACAAGCCACTGTTAATATATCTATTTCATACCCTGCTTTTGTAGGAGACGACATTAATGCTACCTATTGTAAATTAGAAGGAGGCGTTAATTTATTTTCATTGTTAGACGATAAAACAGTTAGAACAGGAGTTTTTGAAGATACTGACGATACAAAAGCAATAAATTCAGATGGTCTTTTAGAATTTAAAACTCTTACTAATGGAATATATACATTTAAATATGTAGCAGTGAATGCATTGCCATGTGCTGAATCATCTCTTATTGCTACCATACAAATTATAGATCTACCAGTTCCAGTAGTACCCGTAAGTGAATTCTGTATATTAGACGCCAAACATCTAGACGATATAGTAGTAGAAGTAGCACCAAACTATAATTGGTATGAAACATTAGAAAGTAATATACCTATTATAAATAATCCTAAGCTATATAACAATCAAGTGTATTACGTAGCAAATGTAGATGCTAATAATTGCGAATCAGAGCGTTTAGAAGTAAAAATTAAAATTCTGAATATAGGAGAAAAATCTACTAAAGGAGAATTATGTACACTAGAATTTCAGCATGGTGTATCACCAAATGGAGATAACCAAAATGACACATTTGATCTATTAGTAGAAGATTTATACAATATTCCTGAGGCTTTTCCAGATTTTGAATTACAGATTTTTAATCGACATGGAGCCGAAATTTATAAAGGGAATAGCAATACGCAAGAGTTTAGAGGAGAATGTAATGTTTCTTTACGATTAGGTGATAATCTAACTTCGGGAACCTATTATTATATATTCACACCGAATTTTGAAAACAATTTACCAATTCAAGGAAGCTTTTACCTTAGCAAATAAAACTATGAAATCAATATTTATTTTAAGTATAACCATAGGTTTATGCTCAGTAATTTATGGACAGCAGGAACCGCAATATTCTCAATATATGTATAACATGAGTACAGTTAATTCTGCATATGTTACAGATCAAGTTGGGATGATATCTACAGGATTATTATATAGAAAACAATGGACAGGTGTAGAAGGAGCACCACAGACAGCAAATGTTTTTGCTAATATTCCTATAAACGAAAAAATAGAATTAGGAGTTAATTATGTAAACGACAAAATTGGTGATGCTATTAGCACCAACAATAATTTTTTCAATATAGATTTTGCTTATATAACCCAAATATCCGATAAGCTAAAACTTTCTTACGGTTTAAAAACAGGGGTAAACCGCTTTAGTATTGATGCGGCAAATTCTAATGTGAGTAAAGATCCAGTTTTTTCGAATAATTCTTCACAGATTAATTTTACGGTAGGTGCGGGATTATTCTTTTTTACACATAATTTCTATTTTGGAATATCCTCACCAAACTTGTTACCTAATGATATAAAAAATGATAATGATATACATATTTCGAAATCCAAAGCTCATTTATATGGTATTGCCGGGTATGTATTCGATATTTCTGATGAAGTAAAATTAAAACCCTCTACTGCGATTAAGCAAGTAATAGAGTCATCATTAACCTTTGATGTTTCTTTGAATACATTACTGTATAATAAGCTAGAATTAGGAATTTCTTATCGCTATGAAGAAGCAATAGTTGCTTTAGCAGGAATAAACGTTATGCAAAATTTAAAAATTGGATATGCTTACGATTTTGGGCTTAGTGATTTTAGTGGACAAAACAGTGGGAGTCATGAGTTTATTATGCTATATAAATTTGACCTTCTTTCATTAAGTAATAAATATACATCTCCAAGATTCTTTTAAATTATGAAAACAAAATTAAAAATAATAGTATTAACCCTGCTAATAACTCAATTTTCATTTTCACAAAAAAAGAGTAGAGCAGATCGTTTTTTCGAAAAGGGAGACTACATTAATGCAGCTATTCAATATGAAGAAGAGTTGAATAATGAAGGATATTCTAAACATATATTAAAAAATATATCTACATCATATTACAATACTTTTCAGTTTAAAGAAGCTTATCGATATTTAAAAATATTAACTTCAGGTAAGTTCTACGATAGCGATAAAACCTATGAAAATGAATATAACTTTAAGACTTATCAAGTACTATCGGCATTAGGTTATTATGAAAAAGCAGTTGAGTTTTTGGCTCTGTACAAGAAAAATCAAAATACAACAGCATTTAATAAGGCAGATGCAATTTCTATAATAGAAGATTTTAAACTAAAAGACGAGGATTATAGTGTAAAAAATTCAGAGATAAATTCAGAATCTGCAGAATTTGGAGCAATAAAAAGAGATAGTATAATATATTTCTCGTCAGATAGAAATCCCTCTATATTGATGCGTAAAAATTATAAATGGACTCATAGACCTTTTTTAGATATTTTTAAGGTATCTGTAGATGAAGATAATAAACCAGTTTCGGAAGTAGAAGGTATCTCTAAAAAAATTAACTCGAAGCTTCACGAAGGCAATTTCTGTTTTTCACTAGATGGAAATATTCTTTATATTTCAAAAAGTAACTCAGAAAAAGGCAAAAAGAAGTTTGATAGTATTCATAACAATGCTATTCATTTATACAAGTCTACTAAAGTAGAAGGAGAATGGACAGCACCAGAGAAACTAAACTTTAATGATGTTGGTTATTCTATAGAGCATCCTGCCATACATCCAGATGGCACGAAGTTATATTTTTCATCAAATATGCCTGGTGGTCATGGGGATTTTGATATTTATTATGTAGATATAAATGAAGATGGTACATATGGTATTCCTCAAAATTCAGGAAAAACAATCAATACAGAAAATAGAGAACAATTCCCTTTTATAGATGCTAAAGGACATTTATTTTTTTCGTCTAATGGACATTTAGGTTTAGGAATGATGGATATTTTTGTTTCTGAATTAAAAGAAGGAGTTCATACCAGACCAATAAATCTTGGAGCTCCAATTAACTCTAGTTATGATGATTTCTCATTAGCTTATTACAATGAAACGGATGGTTTTTTTGCATCTAACAGAAGTAAATCAGGAGATGATTTATATCAGTTTAAGCAAACAGGCGAGATTTTTTTAAGAGAATATAAAGCACGTTTTGAAGTAAAAGATTATTCAACAGATTCTTATATCCCTAATTCAAGTGTAGTTATTTATGATGTGGATAAAAATGTGATTACTGATAAAAAACTAGATTCAATAGCTGCTTTTGATATCAATATATTTCCTGGTAAATACGAGTTTAAAGCCGTATCTGATGGTTATGAAGAAAAAATAAAACCGATTTTTGTAAAAGAGAAAGAAGAGGAGACTTACATTATTTATCTAAACAAAAAGACTGTTGATGATAAGGTTACCTCGGCTATTGCAGATTCTAAAGAAAAAGAAGATGTGCCTAGTGGAGCAGCTCTTAGAAACAAATTATTAAATGATAAAGTAGGTCCTCCAGTAATCGAGAAAAATGGTAAACTGTATTTTGATTTACCTACCATCTATTTTGATTATGATAAATGGAGTATAAGGGCAGATTCCAAAAAAGTATTAGACGAATTTGCATTAAAATTAGATAAATATAAATCTGTTTATATCACTATTTCATCGCATACAGATAGTAGAGGTTCTGAGTCATACAATCAAGTTTTATCAGATAAACGTGCCGAATCTACACGTAACTATTTAGCACTTGTAGGTTATGTTAATGCTAGAAGAATGAAGTATACAGGATATGGCGAATCTCAACCTTTGGTTAATTGTGAAGAAAAAAGTTGTACAGAAGAGGATCATCAAACTAATCGTAGAAGTGAATTTGAGATCGTAAAATATTGATTTTTTAACAGAAGTGGTTTAAACTTTTTTGATCATGGCGAAAAAGAACATTTTTTATATCGAATTGTAAAAAGTTTAAATCACTTTACTAATTCAACCTATATAAATACCTTAACAGGTGTTAATTATTTAAAATCCATTACGTAATAGTAGTGGATTTTATGCATATGATAGCTTCTGACAGATTTAGAGATTAATACCATTTTTCTCTTGAATTTACCGTAATTTCTTTTATAATAAATTCAAGAGAAAAATGGTATTAGATTACCATCCAAATTGAAATACGGTAGCAGAATTGCTGGTACCTGTTTGATTGATAATACTGCTATGTCCTATTCCATATTGTGTAACTAGAGTAGTGTTACCATCTCCATCTTGTGTATCTTCGGCAAAATTGATTTCTCCCTCTTGGTAAATATCACTTATATTAAATTCCCCATTTTGAGTAGATATAGCTACGTTCTGATCTCCTAATTGATATTGCTCAACTATATTGTCTACTCCGAAAAAGCTGATGTTTCCTTCTTGTGAAGCTGTAGCAGAGTTTAAATCTCCAATTTGAGTCTGAATAGTGTAGTTATTGCCTCCAAAACTAAGTAGATTTTGTGTAGCATAAGCATCGTTACCATCTCCAAATTGTCCTTGTAGTATTGTATTATCATCTTCTTCATGTTGTGCATATGCAGTATTAAGATCTCCTACTTGTAATTGTTCTACGTGACCATTTCTAGACCCAAAGAATGCACTTCCTTGTAAGGATACAGCCTCGTTAGCATATCCAATTTGATCTTGATATAAAACATTGTCAGACTCCCATTGCTCACCTACAGCGTAATTATCTGTCCCTTCTTGATATTGATCGCTATAGTTGTCTACACCTACTTGTAATAGGCTAGCCGTATTATCGAACCCTACTTGTAGAGTCCATCCAGTATTGTCTTGTCCGTTCTGAATTGTGGTAGCCGTGTTATCATTACCATCTTGGGATTGGCTAGCAAAGTTATAAGTACCTAAGCCAGCTACTCCTTCTCCTTCTTGAGATATTGTAGCTTCGTTATAGTCTCCTTCCTGAACTTGTATAGCAATATTATCACCACCAAAGTTAACGAGGTTTTGTGTTGCCATAGCGTAATTTACATCTCCAATTTGTAACTGATAAATTTCATTTCTATCCTCTTCATGTTGTGCGTATGCTGTGTTTTGATCTCCTAGTTGAATTTGCTCTACTATTCCGTGTCTAGAATCCCATACTACACCACCTTCTATTACTGTTGCACTATTTAAGGTTCCTATTTGTTCTACATAAGAATCATTTAATAGACCATATTGTGTAACATCTGCCACGTTATCAACTCCTGTTTGATTAACGATACTAGAGTTAAACTGTGCTACCATTGTTGTTGCGCACATAAGCGCTGCTAAACTAAAAATTGCCTTTTTCATAATAGTTTTTTTTTAATTATTGATAGATTAAATATTTTAAACTAGACCAGATTTTATAGTTCTGGGAAAATTTTAAAATTCAATATTTGAGGGGTATTTTTTTTACTCGGGGTAGGTATTTTTATTTTGAGTACTCGATTAGTTTAAATATACGAAACATATCAAAACGATACGGTATAACCATAAAAATAAAGGGTATATTCCCTGATTTATAAGATATAAAAGTAGTGTAAACCCTTTTAAACAAAAGGGTTTATGATTATGTTAAAGTTTTGTTAAAGTGCTGTTTTTTGTAAAAAAGGAAGGGTGTACTACTTTGTTTTTTTGTTATAAATAATCTTAAAAGAGTCAATAGTAATGTTTTAGGGGAAATTTTTTATGTGATATGGTAGCTAACTGCATCCTGTTAAAGATTAAATAAGATTTTTTTAGGGTTTTACAATTGATAAATTGTTGTATCCATTATACTAAGTGAAGTTACTAACATATAGGGTGAAATATGCAAAGAAACATGTAGAACTGATATTCTATATCTACATGCTTCTTCTTTTGTCTATTGGAAAAAGATATTATAAACTAGATTTAATTTTTAAATTCCTTCATATCTTTTAAAGCACTGATTAACATGTTAACATGGTTTACGGTACAACTTTCTCCCATGATACCAATTCTCCAAATTTTTCCTGAAAAAACACCTAATCCTCCACCAACTTCTATGTTATAATCATTTAATAATTTGCTACGTAATAAAGCTTCATCATTTCCTTTAGGCAAAAACACAGCACTAAGATTAGGTAATCTATATTTTTTTTCGACTAAATATTTAAATCCTAGATCTTCTAATTTTTGCTTCAATATTAGATGAATATCTTGATGTCTTTGCCAACGATTTTCTAAACCTTCTTCTAGCACAATTCTAAGGGACTCTCTTAAAGCGTATATTGAGGAAACAGGTGCAGTATGATGATATGCTCGCTGGGTACCAGTCCAATAATTTTTTACTAAACTCAAATCTAAAAACCAACTTTGTACTTTGGTTTTTCTGTTTTCTAAAACACGCAAAGCATTATCAGAGAAGCTTACAGGAGATAATCCAGGAGGTGCACTTAAGCATTTTTGTGTACCAGTATATATGGCATCAATTCCCATTTCATCAACATTTAATTCTATACCACAATAAGAGGTTACGGCATCTACAACTAGTAATCCTCCTGCATTATGTACTAAATCACTAATTTCTTTAATAGGTTGTAATGCTCCTGTGGATGTTTCTGCATGTACTAAAGCTAATAATTTTGGATTAGGACACTTATCAAGAACTTTTTTTACATCAACGGGAGTGATAACATTTCCCCATTCAATTTCTATTTTATGAACAATAGCCCCACAACGCTCCGCAATATCTGCCATTCTACCACCAAAAACTCCGTTTATACAAATAATTACTTCATCATTAGGTTCTATTAAATTGACAAGACAAGTTTCCATGCCAGCACTTCCGGGGGCAGATACAACAAAAGTTAAATGGTTTTTGGTTATAAAAGTTTCTTGTACCATGGTTTTTACTTCATCCATGATCATAACAAATTCAGGATCCAAGTGACCAATTAATGGAGTGGACATAGCCTTAAGCACTCTTGGATGTACATCAGATGGCCCAGGTCCCATCAATATTCTGTTACTTGTATTTAGTTCATTATACGTAGTTTTCATTTTTTACTATTGTTTTTTATTGAGAAAAATGGTATTAAACATGGTTTATAAAATTAGGTAATTTTAAAAGTGTAGAAGTTTAATATATATAGAATTGTTGTTAAAGTTGATTCAAAAAATGAATATACATGGGTATTATTAATTATTGGTAGATAATAATTACCATATTATTAAATAATGGTCTAAATTTTTATCAAAAAAAAATATTGGATTCTTTCAAAATACGTTTAACAGGGTGTTAAAACTCAATTTAAATTAATGTATAGAGAGGAGGTGGGAATTATATTTAATCAAAATCAAAATACTCTAAAAATTTTGAGCAATCAAAGAAGCTGTAAGGAATACCAACTTCATATTTATACCAGTTTAATTTTGGCTTTTTAGTGGTACACTTTTCAACTGGTATATGCAAACTAAAAAAAAGGCTATCTAAAAAGTATGTGCTTTTTAGATAGCCTCAATCTGTTTTAACTTAATTAAAAACAGGTTAAATATATAAACACTAATTAACTACCATCCATATTGATAAACTGTAGCAGAGTTACCGTTTCCTATTTGGTTAATTATACTACTATGTCCTATTCCTATTTGAGTAACAAAAGTAGAGTTGTCACTTCCGAATTGGTTATCCTCAGCATAGTTTACTTCTCCTTCTTGCCAAATATCACTTACGTTAAACTGTCCTTCTTGGGTTGAAGTAGCAATATTAAAATCACCTAATTGGAATTGATATACCGAGTTAAAAATTCCGAATAAGCTAATAATATCTCCTTCCTGAGAAGAAGTAGCAGAGTTAGAATCTCCAATCTGTATTTGTCGAGAATAATTATTGCCACCAAAACTTAAAAGATTTTGTGTAGCATACGCATCATTTCCATCTCCAAACTGATCTTGCAATATTTCATTACTATTTTCTTCATGTTGCGCATATGCAGTATTAAAAATACCATCCTGAATCTGGGTTACAAGACCTGAGTTAGACCCAAAGAAAGCACTTCCTTGAAGAGAAGTAGCTAGGTTACCAAAACCATCCTGAGACTGAAATAATTCATTGTCATTTTCCCACTGTTCGCCAATAGCAGTATTGTCAGAACCTAATTGGTATTGATCACTTAAGTTATCGATACCTACTTGTAGTAGGGTAGCGGTGTTATCAAATCCAATCTGTTCAGTCCATCCAATATTTAGTTGTCCATTCTGAATAGTTGTTGAAGAGTTTCCATCACCAACCTGAAGATGATCGGCGTAATTTAATACGCCATTACCAAAACCATTGCCTTCTTGAGAAATATAGGCATCATTAGCGTCACCAACCTGAGTTTGATTAGCTATATTATCACCTCCAAAACTTGAGATATTCTGAGTGGCGATGGCTAAGTTAAGATTTCCTAACTGGTCTTGATAGATTTCATTTCTATCCTCTTGATGTTCTGCATAGGCTGAGTTTTGGTCTCCTATTTGCACTTGATCTACAATACCATGTCTAGAGTCCCAAAATGAATCCCCTTCTATTACCATTGCGTCATTTAGAGAACCTATTTGTTCTACATCAGAGTCGTTAGAGAAACCATACTGTGTTACATTTGTAACATTGTCTATTCCTGTTTGATTTACTGTACTTGAATTAAATTGGGCTACGATTGTTGTTACGCTCGACAGAGCTGCTAAACTTAAAATTACTTTTTTCATAAGGGTTAAATATTTAAATTATTTGTATTACAAACACCTTCAACTAAGTTTTGACTTAATTAAATATTAGTAAAATCTAAACTGTTATTTATAAGGTGTTAACTTTCATTGGGGGGAAAGTTGTAAAAAATGAGTACTCATTAACTTAAATATACAAAAAACTTAATAAATAATTACTTGCAAACAATAAAATTTATACTGTTTTAGTGTAATTATATAAATGTACTAGGAATAAAAAGTAATATAAACCTGCTTTCCTTAATATGTGTAGTTTTTAGGAAAAAAAAGTAACTATTCACCCAGTTAATTTATTTATTTTCAACGTGTTAAAAACTGTGTTTTTACTTTAGTTAGCAATTTGTAAACTTTAAAATAAAATAAAGACACTAAAATCAGGGTTTTGGTTATAAATCATCAATAAAATAAAGATTTTTGCGCCATATACTTAGAAATATTTAACAAAAACGGCTGAATAGTTACGAAAAAAAAGTTAAATAAGTAAGGAGTAAAGAGGGAAAGTATGGCGTGTTTTAAACTTTTTTAATATCTGGTAAAAAACAGTTATTTTTATAACGAATTTGAAAAAAGTTTAAAATCACTTCATTGCACTAGGCAAGATTTTTAAAATAGACCGAAATAAAACATACTTTTTATTTCCTAACAGGCGTTTTATTTTCTTTATGTATCAATGTTCTATGTGGAAAAGGAATATCAATACCTTCTTTGTCAAACTGTAATTTAATACTTTCTAGAAGGTCACATCCCATATTAAATGCGTCAGCACTATTTTTAGCCCAAGCCCAACCTCTTAAGTCTATAGATGATTCGCCAATACCTATTACTTTTACTTGAGCCAATTCGACACCTTCTTCAATTTCTTTAGGAGTTCTAACATCTATGCTTAGAGGATGTTCTATTATTTGATTTTTAATAATACTTTTTGCTTTTTCTATACTAGAATCGTAACTGATTCCAAATTCTATCCATTTACATATTTTATCATCACCAAAATCTGCATTTACAATAATTTCATCACTAATTTTAGCATTTGGAATTATGATACGCTTATTTTCAAAATTTCTGATAACTGTATGTCTTAAAGTGATATCTTCTACAATTCCGCTAAGCTCTCCGATGCGTAACCGGTCATAAATACGAAAAGGCTTAAAAATAACAATGAAAACGCCACTTATAATATTGCTTAGAGCATGTTGTGACGCAAAACCAACAGCAACTGCTAAAACTCCTGCTCCAGCTAGTAATGAGCTTGCAAGGATTTTTAGAGGAGGTATGGTATATATAACAATACTTATTCCAATAATATATATTAATGCCCTAATGAAATGTCTTAAAAACTTGTAGTTGGTAGGGTTATTACGCATATCTTCGGTAGAATTGCGTATGAGTCTCTTAAAAAAGCGATCTATGAGATAAGCTACTATAATAGTAAAAGCTAAGATGGCTATGAGTATACCAACGGAATCTAGATTATTTATAATTTTTTCTTTCAATGTTATTCTGTTATATTAGTTTTATTTATTTTCAAATTAATATTTCAAATGTATACTTTTTATATTATTGCTATTAATAACGGTATAGTAATTTTTTAAATATTTTTTTAAGAAGGGGTATAAATAACCCCAGAGGAAGAATTTTTTTTGGCTCCAGTAACAGATTGTAAGCAATTATATTCGTTTCTATCTTTAAGAACACCCATAAAAGCAAAAATTAAAGCTTCTTTGTAATCAATTAAACTTTCATCAGGAACGATAAGCTTAGTAGAAGGGGAGAGCTTTAGTTTTAATATATTTATTAAGAAATCATTTTTAGCACCACCACCAGTTACGAGCATGGTAGAATTTTCTTTTTTAGAATATGTAATAGTGTTTTTTATTTGTTCGGCAATATGGTATACAGAGGTGTGCAGTATATTCTCAACGGTATTTTGTGAATCGTTTATTATTGGGATAATTTTTTTTATAAACCATTCATAGCCTAGTGATTTAGGATGTTTTCTTTTATAATACTCTAGACTATTTAATTTATTTAACAAATCACGGTCTATTTGTCCTTGTTTAGCTATTAATCCACCTTTGTCATATTCGATGTTTATTTTTTTACAAATATGATTGAGTAGCATATTAGCAGGAGATATGTCAAAGGCAATTCTTTCTTTGTTAATTTGATAAGATATATTGCTAATTCCTCCAATATTTAGACAAAAGTCGTAGTTTCTGAATAATAATTGATCGCCAATAGGTACTAGTGGAGCCCCTTGACCACCAAGAGCTACGTCGTTAGTTCTAAAATCGCATATTACTTTATGATTAGATTCATTGGCAATATGCTGACCAGAACCTATTTGGTATGTTATTCCTATTTTTGGCTGATGAAATATAGTATGTCCATGACTGCTAATAAAATCTATTTCCAGATTGTTTTTATTGATAAAAGTTTTCACCTGTTTACCTAGCCAGTTTCCGTATTCATTATGAAAAACTAACAATTGTACAGGATCAAGAGTTATTGCATTTTTTAGTTTTTCTTTAAAATCATTTTGGTAATCAATATTTTGGGTAGTTATGATATTAAATGACCAAGCTGAATTTTTTTTCTGAAAATGACAATAAGCTATATCTAAGCCATCCAGAGAGGTTCCAGACATTAGTCCAATTATTTTATAAATTTTAGAAGTATTCAAATTAGGTTGTATTATTAGTTGAGTTTCATTATTTAATAAACTAGAATATATTTTTTAGTTGCATTACCTTAGTTACAAATATATTTTATTTTGAGCATAATTTTTTATCAGCCATAAAAGAATAATTACTGTTATTAGATTATTTCCGGCAAGAATCTTTCTTGAGTTAGCAAAAAATAATAATTAAGTTTTTTTGTTAAAATGAGGGTAATTGTATTGTTTTTCTTTTTTTAAATTATTGATCTGACAGTATTTGTTTTGGTATATTGGTTTTTTATTAACTATAAAGGTAAAAATGTGTTAAAACAAACTGTTTTTGGGTAATAAAAACTGAATTTATTAACCGAAAACGTTATAGTTTTTCACTAAATTAGGTTATTAAAACCGATAACAATAGCTTTGGTTTCAATGATAAATAATATTAAAAATATCGCTGTACTTACTTCTGGAGGAGATGCCCCTGGAATGAATGCAGCAATTCGTGCTGTAGTTCGTGCAGCTAGCCATTATACTTTAAAATGTTTTGGAGTATATCAAGGTTATGAAGGTCTTATGGCAAATGACATAGTAGAACTTAATGCTAGATCTGTTCGTAATATAATTAACAAAGGAGGTACTTTTCTTAAATCAGCTAGGTCTAATGCTTTTAGAACAGTAGAAGGAAGACAAAAGGCCTATAATAATTTAGTAAAAAATAAAATAGATGCACTTATAGTAATTGGTGGAGACGGAAGCTTTACAGGTGCCTTAAAATTATATGAAGAATATAATTTTCCTGTTATCGGTATTCCTGGAACAATCGATAATGATATAAATGGTACTGATTATACGATAGGCTATGATACAGCCTTGAATACTGTAGTAGAAGCTATTGATAAAATCAGAGATACGGCAAGTTCTCATAATCGATTGTTTTTGATAGAAGTTATGGGTAGAGATGCGGGTGACATAGCATTAAATGCGGGTATTGGTGTAGGAGCTGGCGAGATCTTAATTCCAGAAGAAAATAAAGGTGTAGATAGATTAATTGAGTCTTTAAAGAAAAGTAAAAAAACAGGAAAAATATCTAATATTGTTGTTGTTTCTGAAGGAGATAAATCAGGAATGAATATTTTTGAATTGGGGGAATATGTAGAAAAGAAGGTAGGTGACTACGAAGTTAGAGTGTCTGTCTTAGGACACATCCAGAGAGGGGGAACCCCTAGCTGTTATGACAGAGTTTTAGCTAGTAAGTTAGGAGTAGGAGCTGTTGAAGCACTTTTAAATGGACAAAAAGGGGTTATGGTAGGTGTTGTAAATAAAAATACAACTATAGTTCCCCTTGAAGTAGCTTTAGAAAAAAGAATTAAAAAACATGATGAATTAATAAAAGTAGCTAATATCACTTCGATATAAATAGGTAGCCATACTTAATGTAATTAAAAACTAAATTAATAAAAATGAGTAAGTTAAGAATAGGAATTAACGGTTTTGGAAGAATAGGAAGAATTGCTTTTAGAATAGCATCTAAGAATGATAATGTAGAGATTGTAGCAATCAATGATTTATTAGAAGTTAAGCATTTAGCATATTTATTACAATATGATTCTGTACACGGAAGATTTGACGAAAAAGTAGGTGTAAAAAACGGAAATCTTGTTGTAAATGGTAAAGAAATTAGAATAACAGCAGAGTGTAATCCTGAGGATCTAAAATGGAACGAGGTACAGGTGGATGTAGTGATGGATTGTACGGGTATTTTTACGACTTTAGATATGGCAGGGAAGCATTTAAAGGCTGGAGCAAAAAAAGTGGTTATTTCAGCTCCTTCTGCCGATGCACCAATGTTTGTAATGGGAGTAAATCACTCTCAGGTAAAAGCGACGGATACCATAGTATCTAATGCATCGTGTACTACTAATTGTTTAGCTCCTTTAGCTAAAGTTATCCATGAAAATTTTGGGATTGCAGAAGGGTTAATGACAACTGTTCATGCAGCTACTGCAACACAAGCTGTGGTAGATTCTCCATCAAAAAAAGATTATAGAGGAGGTCGGTCTGCTCTAAATAATATTATCCCATCCTCAACAGGAGCGGCAAAAGCAGTAGGCAAAGTGATCCCTGAATTAAATGGAAAACTTACTGGTATGGCTTTTAGAGTTCCTACGGCAGATGTTTCTGTTGTTGATCTTACTGTAAAAACAGAGAAATCAGTTACTTATGAAGATATTAAAAACGCTATCAAAAAGGCAGCTGATGGAGATTTAAAAGGAGTGCTGGCTTATACAGAAGAAGATGTAGTTTCTCAAGATTTTGTTGGAGAAACAAATACATGTACTTTTGATGCCAAAGCAGGTATAGCCTTAAATGATAATTTCTTTAAACTTATTGCTTGGTATGATAATGAATATGGATATTCTTCTAAATTAGTTGATTTATCAACATACGTAGGGAATTTATAAAAATAAATTAATATTTTTTACTTTAATTAGTTATAGCTTTAAGGCTTTTTTCTAATGCATAAACAAAAAATCAAATGGTTTTATTAGCTGACGGTGGTTCTACCAAATGTGACTGGATTCTTCTGGATGATTCTGGTGAAATACTTTTTAAAACTCGTACAGAAGGTTTAAACCCCGCTGTATTCAATAAATCATTATTGGAAGAAAGAATTCATAAAAATACAGAACTTTCTACTTATAAAAACAAGATAGACATAGTTCATTTTTATGGAGCAGGATGTGGTACTGTAAAACCATCTGAAATACTTAAACAAATCTTTTTAGATTTTTTTGTTAATGCAGTAGTAGTAGTAAAAGAGGATATGGTTGCTGCGGTATACGCCGCCACAACAAAACCTGGTATTGTATGTATTTTGGGTACTGGATCAAATAGTTGTTATTTTGATGGAGAAAAAATTCATATGAATGTAAATTCATTAGGATACGTTTTGATGGATGAAGCTAGTGGAAATTATTTTGGGAAAAGATTGATAAGAGATTTTTATTATAAAAGAATGCCTAAGGAATTGGCATTAAAATTCGAAAATCAATTTGATCTATCAGCAGATACTATCAAAGAAAACCTATATAAGAAAGAAAATCCAAACACTTATTTAGCTTCTTTTGCAGAGTTTATTTTTACAAATGAGCGTAATGATTATTTTCAGACTGTTATTACTGATGGAATTCGGGAGTTTTTCGAGACTCGTATTTTAAGTTATCCAGAATCTAGAACAGTCCCAATTCATTTTATTGGATCAATAGCCCATTTTAGCGAGGATATTATTAAATCTGTTGCTAATTCTTATAGTCTTACTATTGGTAATATTGTGCGAAGACCAATTGATGGTATTATTAAATATTATCGGGATGAAGTGATTAATAAAAATGTTAGAAAATTAGAATAGTAATGGGTAAACCATAAATAGCTAGATGGATTTTGCATTTATAATTTGATGTATTTTTTACATTTCATTGCAGTGCTACGAAGTAATAGACTTCTTCATAGAACAACTATATAAATATTTATCTACTAATTAATTTTTTTAAGTACTTGGTTATTTTTTGAAAGTTAATTAGTAGATATAATTTGCGCAGAAAAGTATACCTAATCCTGTATATTTATTATGCTATTTCATAATGAATTTACCGAAATAAAACTCTTTATTTTCTTATACCATTTTCTTTTACCGTAAATTCATGAGGAAAATGATATTATTTTATAATAGGAACCAAAAAATGCCATGTTACGTCGTATAGTATACAAATAATTAATTAGTTTAGTGTTTATTCAAGAATTAAAGCACTAGCAATGTCATTTAATATAAACACGAATTATCCTTCTATAGCACATTTAAAAAAACGATCAAAAGAACGCATGCCTAAGTTTTCATATGATTATTTAACAGAGGGCTGTAATGATGATATTAATGTAAAGAAAAACACTACAGATATTCAAAAAATAGAGTTAATGCCTTATTATTTGGAAGAGTATGATAGATCAAGTATTAAAAAAACTTTATTTGGTCATCAATACGATGCGCCAATAGGTATATGTCCAATAGGGTTACAATCTTTAATGTGGCCAGGTACAGCAGAAATATTAGCAAAAACTTCTGTAGAACACAATATACCGTTTACGCTTAGTACAGTAACAACTCTTAGTATAGAAAATGCTGCAAAAATCACAAATGGTAAATTCTGGTTTCAATTATATCATCCAGCTGATCGAAAAGTTATAGATGATATTTTAAAAAGAGTAACTGACAATGGCTGTGAAGTGTTAGTTTTATTGGTGGATGTTCCTACTTTTGGATATAGACCAAAAGATATTTATAATGGTATGGGGATGCCTCCACGTATGTTGTTTCGGAATGTTTTAGAAGTATTGAAACATCCTAGATGGGCGGTAGAAACCATAAAACATGGTCGTCCCTCATTTGATACTTTAGAAAAATATATGCCAAAAGGAATGGATTTACAACAGTTAGGAACATTTATGGATAAAATGTTTTCTGGTAGATTAAATGCCGATCGTATTAAATATATACAAGATCGTTGGCACGGAAAAATAGTTTTGAAGGGTATAGCTAATTGTGCCGATACAGAAAGAGCCTTAAGGTTGGGGATTGATGGGATTATTGTTTCTAATCATGGCGGAAGACAATTAGATGCTGGACGATCTTCTATAAAAACTTTAATCCCTATTGTAGAAAAGTATAAGGGTAAGTTAGAGATTATGATGGATGGGGGTATGCGTACAGGACCTGATATAGCTAGGGTATTGGCTTCTGGAGCGGATTTTGCCTTTTTAGGTCGTGCATTTATGTATGGTATTGGTGCTTTGGGTAAAAAAGGAGGTCATCAAGTAGCGTCTATTTTAAAAAAAGAATTACAGCAGGTAATGGAACAAATTTGTTGCCAACGGATTGAAGATTTAGATAAACACTTAATCAAAGATGATATTTCTATACCATTTTTCTCATGAATTTATACAGTGGTAATTTTGGGTGATAGACACTTTCCCATAAAGTGTGTAAACTTTTGCTAATTTCCCCATTTTATACCTTTTCCATATGAATTCACTGTAAAAGAAAAAGCCTTATTTTTTTATATCTGAGATAGGGAAAATCAAGTACAACAGCGCTATTGCTACGATTTATTTCCCCCTATCTCAGATAAGGAAAAAAGAATATTTTATTACAGTGAATTCATATGGAAAAGGTATAAACTAGAAAAAGAAGAAGTGTTAACCTCTTATAATTCATAGTTTAGTTAAAATAAACCTTTGAAATTGTTTGTTATAAGTAGCAAATTACCTAAGAAATAATTTATGTGATTGTATTTTAACTAGAAAATATAATAGCCAACAGATAACTGAAAAACTCCATTTTTGGATTTAATATTTTCAATGACATCTGTTAAACCGAAATTATATCTAATTTGTCCAAAAAAGCTCTGAAATTCTACTCCAGCACCTACACAAGCACTTAAATCAAAACTTTTAGGTTTTGATATTTGAGTAACATCATTTTTTACCTTAAAACCAAATTGTGGTCCAGCATCAAAACTAAGAAATCTTAAGAATTTGTACTTAAATAACT
>CAVYIL010000200.1:0-9098 GCA_963768325.1 uncultured Flavobacteriaceae bacterium
TATGTAACCCTTCGACGAGTACCGTATTGCTCCGCCGCTGACCGCGGTCCCCCACCAAGTGAATCTCTTCGGCAACCTGCGTACCTTTCATGATGAAGCAATCGGGGCTGTCGACGTAGGTCAGCACGCTGACATAGCCGCCGTCCTGCTGGCCCGTTACGCCAATGATTGTTCCCGACTCCTCATTCCGGGGATCATATTTCCCTGGTGCGTTATTATCTCGTCTCAATTGGAACACATCAAGGATCATCCTTCCTCCCAGCACCGGCAGGCTAGATGCATTACCACCCCACTTCTGTGTGTCATCAGCCTCCCAACCATCCTCACTGCCCCACTCATTCTCGGTGTTGAATCCATCGTAGCTGCGCCTCTCGATGATCGGGGCGGTTTGCCAGGACCTCACCAGCTTCGCCTCCCCAAATTTTTTCTTTTAAAATAGGATGAAATTTTAATGGGTGTAACATAAGTTTATTTTCGTGTCAATATTTTTAATGATTTTTCCCAACTTAAAATGTCAACTCCAAATGTCTTATGAACTTTTCTATTGCCTAACACACTATAAATTGGACGTTTTGCAAAAGTATGATAATTATTTGTTTTTTTTAATTTTACGAACTCTAATTTATTTAGGGTTTTTAAAATTTCCTCAGCAAAATCATACCATGTAGCTTTACCTTGGTTACTAAAATGATATACACCATGTTCTTTAGAATCATTTTCAATAAGGCTTAGTATAAATATAGCCAAATCATTAGCATTAGTAGGTGTCCCTATTTCTGATGCGGTTATATTTAATGGCTCTTCTTTTTCAGATTTCTCCAAAATTGTTTTATAAAAATTTTTACCATATTGAGAATATAACCAGGACGTTCTAATAATAAAATATTTATCCAATATCTGTTGAATATACTGTTCACCCAATAATTTAGACCTCCCATATACATTCAAAGGATTTGGAATATCATTTTCTAAGTATGGTGTCTTTTTTTTTCCATCAAAAACATAATCTGTAGAAATGTGAATAAGTGTAATGTTGTATTCTTTACAAATTTCAGCAATATTTTTAACACCTTCTGCATTTATCAAAAATGCCTTTTCAGATTGCTTTTCTGCTTGTTCAACATCTGTATATGCAGCACAATTTATAATTACATCAAAGGAAACATTATTAAAGAAGGATTTAACCAAGTCTTTTTTGGTAATATCTAACTCTGTCTTAGTAACAAACCTAAATTCAACATTTAAAAAAGTCTCTTCAATGGATTTAATACACCGCCCTAATTGTCCATTTGCTCCTGTTATTAGAACTCTAGTTTTTTCTTCTTTTTTATTACTCAATGTTGATTTAGAATTTATAGTAAAAAATAAAAAATGTTACTTTGTTTTTAGTCTACATTTCCAAGTTTTATTTGTAGTTTTTTAAATATTTATTTAAAGCTAACATGCTCAATACTATTACTAATAAGACAACGAACAACAAAGGTAATATCACTTTTTTCATTCTGAAAAAATCATTTACCAACATACCTTTATTTGGGAATTCAGAAATAACATTAACTGTGCTTTTCGTATTAGCCTTTTTATTGTTGAGTAATAATTGATTTTCTTTTAGTTCTCTTGATTGTAAAAGTAATTTTATTTCTTCAGAATTTGAACCTTGACTTTTATCTCCCAAATTAATATTAGTACCTCCTTCAGGTTTCGTAGCTTCTAATAATTTAAGTTTTTTATAAAATCTCTGTAATGAATCTATTTCTAATAATTGCTTTTTGATAATATCATCTTGCAAAATAATATTAGTATCATTTATTACCTTTTGAAGTTTAAAATATTCGTTGTTTTCAATTGATTTCAATATTGCAAATTGGCTTTTCTTAGCAACTTTTGGATTAGTGGATTCAATAGATATTTTATGAAATTTGGCATTTAAATTATTAAAATTTTTAAGGTACGTATCGTAATTTACCATTTTTACAGAAATAGAATCCAAACCTCTGATAAACTCACTAAACTGTTTTATTTTTAAATTTTCATCCGAAAAAGATTTAATCTCTAGCCTTTTAATAGTTTTAGCTTCGTTATTAGTAATCTGCAAAGCCGTAGCCAAAGCAGCAAATTCATCTTGTTCTGCTAACCCGTTATAAAATTCAATATTATTGTACAATTGTTGTGCACTGTTAAAATTAGGCTCTACGACCATAGATGACCGATAAACTCTCTCTGCTACATAGTCCAAATACCATCCAATTACAAATCCTAACACCACAGAAATTACTAGTTTTATAAAATGAACTCTTATGAATTGTAAAAATCCTATAATTAAGTTAAATACACCTTTAAAAATACCGCTTATAAAAAGTGTAAACCGATTAAATGCATTTCCAAATAATCTAAAAAGGTGACCTAAATCAATTTCTTCCGGCGTGTTTTCTTTACCACTCATAATTTAATTTCATTTATAAAAAAATATTTTACAATTCTCCCACAAAGTTAACCTCTTTTTTAAGTTTTTCTATATTTTATTTTCTTATAATTTCATTAAAAAATGGAAGAACCTTATCTTTTTCAGAAACAATAATTTCAGATTCTGGTAATTGCCAGTTAATATTCAAACTCGAATCATTATATATTATTCCTGATTCAGCTAACTTATTATAGTAATTATCACATTTATAGTTAAAAACAGCCATTTTACTCAAAGTAATAAAACCATGCGCAAATCCTTTTGGAACAAATAACTGATAATTATTCTGGTCATTCAAAATTATCGAATAATGTTTTCCGTATGTTTTAGAGTTTATTCGCATATCGACAACGACATCTAATACCTCTCCTATTACAACTCTTACTAGTTTAGCCTGAGCATATTCTCCTAATTGAAAATGTAGTCCCCTTAGTACTCCTTTTGTAGAAAAAGACTGATTATCTTGAACAAAGTTTGTTTTTAATCCGCTAATATTCTCGAACTCTTCTTTGTTAAAACTCTCAAAAAAAGACCCTCTATTGTCTTTATACACAGTAGGTTTTATCACAAAACAATCTTTAATAAAAGTTTCCTCTGTTTTCATAAAAATTTTTAACTTAAATATTTAAACCAAACATTTTAAAACTATTTGGCTTTGCCTATATTCAAAATTTATTCTATCTGTAGTAGATACTTTCCGTATCCGCTTTTCAGCAGTGGTTCTGCTAGTTTCTTAAGTTCAGAATGATTTATAAATCCCTTTTTGTAAGCCACCTCTTCAATAGCTCCTATTTTTAACCCTTGTCTTTCCTCTATCACCTGCACAAACTGGGAAGCCTGCATCAAAGAATTAAAAGTACCCGTATCTAACCAAGCTGTTCCTTTATCTAAAACACTTACCTTTAGTAGTTCTTTTTGTAAATACACATTGTTTACGTCTGTTATTTCCAACTCTCCCCTATCACTTGGTTTAATCTTCTTAGCAATTTCTATAACTTCGTTATCATAAAAATAAATACCAGGTACTGCATAATTAGATTTTGGTTTACTTGGCTTTTCTTCAATCGATAATACGTTTCCTTTTTTATCAAAATCCACAACCCCATAACGTTCAGGATCCTGAACATGATATGCGTAAATAATTCCACCTAAAGGATTGTTGTTGTTTTCCAAAAGATCTTCTAGACCTGAACCATAAAAAATATTATCTCCTAATATAAGGGCAACTTTATCCGATCCTATAAAGTTTTCTCCAATAATAAAAGCTTCTGCCAAACCATTTGGTTTTTGCTGAATAGCATATTCAAAGCTACAGCCATATTTCTTTCCGTCCCCCAACAACTTTTTAAACAACGGCAAGTCTTGGGCGGTAGAAATAATCAAAATTTCTCGAATTCCTGCAGACATAAGTGTTGACAATGGGTAATAAATCATTGGTTTATCATAAACTGGCATTAATTGTTTGCTTATTGCCAAAGTTAATGGATGTAATCGTGTTCCTGAACCTCCTGCTAGTATTATCCCTTTCATTTACTTTAATAATATGGTGCTATATATCTTAACTTATAGATTTAATCTTTAAAAAAAACATTTAAATCTTCCTTTGTTTTATATCTTTTTCTAGATACCAATCTACCGTTTTTTTTATTCCAGTTTCAAAATTTTCTTTCACAATCCAACCCAATTCTTTTTCTATCTTAGAAGCATCAATTGCATATCTATAATCATGTCCAGGTCTATCATCTACAAAAACAATAAGGTCTTTATATGATTTATTACTACTCCTTGGTTTTATTTTATCTAATATTTCACAAATAATAGTTGCAATGTACAAATTCTCTCTTTCATTTTTTCCCCCAACATTATATGTTTCACCTAGTTTTCCTTTTTCCAACACCAAGTCAATTGCTCTACAGTGATCTAACACATACAACCAATCCCTTATGTTTTTCCCATCTCCATAAATTGGTATGTTTTCTTCATGTAAAGCTTTTCTTATTATCGTAGGTATTAATTTTTCATCATGTTGCCTTGGTCCATAATTATTTGAACAATTGGTAGTCAAAACTGGTAGCCCATATGTATGGTAATAACTACGTACAAGCATGTCAGACGAAGCTTTCGAGGAACTATATGGGCTATTTGGAGCATAAGGAGAATCCTCTGTAAACACCCCTGTTTTACCTAGTGTACCATATACTTCATCTGTTGATATGTGTAAAAATCTAGCATCTTTATATTCACTTTTTAACTTATTAGGTGACTTCATCCAGTTTTTATAAGCTGCCTCCAGTAGATTAAACGTGCCTATAATATTCGTATTAATAAATACTCTAGGGTCATTAATGGAATTATCAACATGGGATTCTGCTGCAAAATGAACTACAACGTCTATCTTGTGTTCAGAAAAAATGGCATCAATTAAACCGTAATTATAAATATCTCCTTCTACTAAAGTGTATTCAACTGTTTCATTTATCTTAATATTATTAAGGTCAGCGGCATATGTTAACTTATCCAAATTAATAAGCTTAGAGTTGCTTTTTTCGGATTTATAATTTAAGTAATTTGATCCTATAAACCCCGCTCCTCCTGTCACTAAAATCGTTTTCTCTTTCATGCAAGTAAATTCTTAAGATTCATTTATAATTCTATAACCTTTCTTCAAAAGAAAAATAAAAGTGACTATACTAAACAAAAACAAAGGTATTCCTACTATCATTCTCTTGTCTATGTTTAACTTTTCCTTCAAGACTTCCCCTCTATGCACTTCTGAAAACAATTCATTGTCTTGTGCTATTATTCTCTCATAATTATTAACCTTCTCAATCAATAATGCCTTCTGTTTTAACAAAGAAGCAATGGTTGATGTTTCTGATTCATCAGTTAGTATGACAATCTCATTTCCTTTTTTAGAACTACTTTGGCTTATCTTATCCAAATAATTGTCTATAAACTTTAAAGAGTTTTTGTTTAGTTCTAAACTTTCTTTTGTTTGTTTAATAGCTAAGTTTAATACTTTTTTATAATAAATATTTGATTTAATATAATTTAATACAAGGTCTACTATTTCATAATTTTCCTTGTTTTTATTGGTAAAATAAAATACTAATTTGTGGTATTTATAAAAATTCATGAATTTTTCTTCTTCAAATTGATCTTTTTTATTTTCTAAAACAAAATCATAAAAAGATTTATCTTCATCATATTTTTTTTTGAATTCATCCAATATATTTGTCGCTTGGATAATTGGCTCTAATCTAATCTTTTTAATGTTTTTTATCAAATCCGAATTAATTCCTGTTTTTACAAAGAAAACCTCATTTTTTTCCTCAAGATTGTTATTTAGAGATTCTGCAAAATCATAAATAAACTTTCTTGATTCATATTTAGGCGCAATAATTATTTCTTGAACATATAAGTTACTTATGTTTAGTTTTTTATCTAAAAACCATCCCGAAACTACTCCCATTACGATTAAACCAGTAAACAATAATGCTCTTTTTTTGTAAAACTCAATAATTCTAAAAAAAAATTTGATAATTTTTATAAAAATATGCTTTAACAGCTCATAGACTTGCTTTAAATCTATTTCTTCGTCTGTTCTTCCTTTACTCATCCTTATTTGCTTTGATTCTCTTTAAAAATCTGTTCCACTATGTTTTCTGTAATTAAGTATGTAGGTTTTACTCCTGTGGTACCCAATCCTCCTGAAGCCAATGTACTACCTGTCTCTAATGGATTATCTGAAGCGTAATAAGCATAGCGTACTTTTACTTTATCACTTATACTTCCTCTTAATTTAGACGCAGATTGTATTGCTTTTTGATAATGCGCACCTTCCATCTCTAACCCTATTACATTCCAAGTAGAATCATGGAAAAATTTCAAAATATCTCGATTCTGTAAAGATGTTCCTAAAACTGTTACCATTGCTCCATCATACACATCTATTCCATGACCTTCTAAATCTTTTTTGTTTAATTCATTATTAAAAGGATAATTATCTGCTGTTCCTTCAAAGACATGAGCTGATGGTATCATAATATCTCCTTTCCCTCCTTCTAATATACCTGCTTTACCCATTATTGACACGGATTTTATGTCTAAATGTATTTTTGAAGTACCATTAGAAACTATATAAGCTTTCAAAAGTTCGTCCATTGTTTCATATGCTTGCTCTCCAAATGCATAATCCATTACAATAATGACAGGCTTATGGTTATCCTCAATTTTAGAAAGCAAATCTTTAAACCTTCCTTCTGGATATTTTACAGTGTCAAATATTTGAACATTAATATTGGCTCCACTCCGATCCTCGAGATAAGTCATCCCGTTTTGAAGCGCTAATTTCTCGACTTTACTCCTTAATTTCTCACTATTATTATTGCTTAACAACTCATAAATATCAAAAATACTTTTGTTTTTTAATTCGTTTTTTAAAGCATTTGAAGCAAATAACGTATTCATTACACTGTGCATATTAGCACTGATGATATGTATTGGTCGATTTAATAAATCTAACTCATTTAGCTTTTCTTTAATGTCGTTTGCCCACATTTCGCCATGAATATGGTGACCTAAACGCTCTCGAAGCACAGGACTAAATGTTACAATTCTTTTATTATCGTTTACAGACTCTTCTATTGCTAATTTTCCTAGCCAGTAAATAATGTGTAAAAAACGCTCTTTGTTTTCTGTACATGAAAAACTTCCGTATATAGAAGAAACCTTTTCAAATGTTCTTCCTAGTATATTTGCAGTATGAGTCAAAGCAACTTCTCGTTCAGCTTTAGTTAATTCCTTTTTTGATAAAACTGCATTTTCTAATTTTTTCCAATCACGAGTTACACTTCCTTCTTCATTAATCACTACTCTTTTCATCACTTTATGTGATTCGATAAATAAAAATGTTATGTGGGTAAGAATGTCATAAATTTCTGAACGTCCTCGAGTAATCTCAATATTTATCTGCTCCTCATCTATTCGATAACAATTTCTTCTTCTTTTGGGCGGAACAATTAGTTTAAAATGAGAATTTTTATACCCTTCATCACTTGTTAAGTTTATGTATCTACATTCTTCAATACCATACGGTAGACGATCGATAACGTATAACAATCCATCTAATTCTACTTTTTCCTCAGCTACTGAACCATAAATTTCAGGGCGAAGAATTAGTAAACTTTCCCTAAGTGTGTCCCCAGAAACCCCCATTGGTTTATAAAAACCCCTGTTAAATAGGTGACGCATGGTTATATACATGCGTTCAATTGCATTAGAGCTCTCTTGAGCTCTAGTTCTATCATGTTGTTTAAATTTTCCCATATATATTTCTGTGCTAATATAGAATTTATTTCACCATAATACTTGTAAGTATTTCTGCTACCTCTCTATTGTTAGATAGTCTTGGTAACTTGTTTTGCCCCCCCAATTTGCCAATGGATTTCATATATTCTTTAAACCCATTTTTAGGTATTTTTGTAATTTTTAATCTTCTTAATATTTTACCTTCAATCAAATCGTTATAATACGAATTTTGATTTCGAAGAGAGTCATCTATTTCTTTTGCTAATGCTTGAATATCTTTTGGTTCTTCAGCAAATTCTATAAACCATTCATGATATGGTAACCCTGAATCTTCTGGATTGATCTGAGGAGCAACGGTAAATTCATTAATCATATCGCCAGTGACCTCTGCCCCTTCTTTTAAGGCTTGATCTACCTCTTTACCTATTACATGTTCTCCAAAGGCTGATATAAAATGCTTAATTCTTCCTGAGACCACAATTCTATATGGAGACGTATTTACAAACATAACTGTATCTCCAATATTATATGCCCATAGCCCAGCGTTAGTAGAAATTAACATAACATAATTTACGCCTTTCTCTACTTCTCCAATTGTTAACCGTTTTGGATTCTCTTCAAAAAACGTTTCCGCTTTTACAAATTCATAGAATATTCCAGAATCCAATTGCAATAACATCCCTTTTTCTTTCTGCTTATCTTGAAAAGCAAAAAAACCTTCGGATGCTGGGTACAATTCAATTCCAGCTACCTTTTTTCCAATTAATTTTTCAAAAGTAGATTTATATGGTTCAAAATTAACTCCTCCATAAATAAAAAGTTCAAGATTTTTGAAAAGTTCACCTATTGGTTTACCTGTTTTTCTTTTAAGTTTTTCAAAGTACATTTGTACCCATGGTGGAATTCCTCCAATAACAGTCATGTTCTCATTCACTGTTTCTTCTACAATTGCATCTACCTTTTTATCCCAATCTTCAATACAGTTTGTGTCCCAACTTGGCATTCTGTTTTTTTGAAGATACTTAGGCACATAGTGTGCTACTATTCCAGAAAGCCGACCTAACTTAATGCCGTTTTTTTCTGCCAGTTCTGGGCTTCCTTGAAGAAACATCATTTTTCCATTAACAAATTCTGATTTACCGCTTTCTTCCATGTAGCATAAAATGGAATTTCGAGCAGCTTTGATATGTGTTGGAATGGATGCTTTTGTTAGCGGAATGTATTTTACACCACTTGTTGTTCCTGATGTTTTTGCGAAATAAATAGGCAACCCTTGCCAAAGTACATTTTTCTCTCTCCTTCAACAACGCGATCAACATAGCCC
>CAVYIL010000201.1:0-5204 GCA_963768325.1 uncultured Flavobacteriaceae bacterium
ACCTGTATTTTATTCTTAAATGTTGCAGGGCTTCCATTATTAGTTTTACAACGTGGAAACGATCTGTAACCAAGTAACATTCAGGGAAACACATTTTTGAAGCCAATTGCATATTGTTTGCCATATCAAGGGTTATTTCCTTTACCAATTTTCTTTTATCTAATGGAATTTTGTTTAAAACACCAATAATATCTTGACTTTTTGTGCCCTTTATAGAGGCTACTAATGTTTTTTTCTTTCCTCTTCCATTTTTGTTGGTGACAAAGGTATAGAGTTCTCCTTTAGACAGACTCACTTCGTCGATGCTTAAATGTTCTCCAATGTTTTCAGGATAAATTAAATAATCTTCGGAGTGACTTAACTGTTCCCAGTCCTTAAAACCACTGATTTTTTTCTTATAATGGCGTTGCAACAAATTGGCTTTAACACCGTAATAACTAGATATTTTACTTATTGTATCTTCTCGAGTCTCTACCTGTATCTTTTAAAAAATCTGAAAGTTCAATGGTTAATTTTGAACCCTCAGCTATAATAGAATAATCACTTTTTACTTCTTTTGATTTGTCGACCTTATTACGCCACCTTCGCCTTCTTATACATAAATAAACTGCTTTACCTCTTATGGGAAAGTCTTGTATTTGTTTCCTGTCATAAAAACCTTTGGACTCATATTCAAAAGACCTATATTCTTTGGGGATTATGTTTTTCTCATCTAAATAGATATAAAAACAGTCTTGCTTAGTTTGTAAATTGCCCAATTCTTTAAAATCAACAATATCAAAATGAGTTAATAGTCCTTCTGGCAAAATTGAAGAAATTATTGAAAAATTCATTCCATTTTTTATGCAAACTTAAGGATTCTCCCCAACTTTTTTATGTGACCCCATTTAGAAAACCTCCTGAGGTAATGGATAGCTCTAAATCATATTTTTTTGTTATTGGTGTTTTTTAAAAAAAAAGCTTATATCTTGTACAAAACCAACATCCATTTTTATTAAATTGGTAATAAAGCTAGACACTGGATCTAATTTTGGGTTATGACCATAGGGAATTGATTTATTACCTATCCAAAAAGAGGTTCTATCCCATTTAGTGCCAAATTTAATCCACGTATCAAGCATTTTGAGCTTTACTCTAACTTGCTCTTTTTCTTGAAAAGTCTTAGTAAATAGTATGGATAATCGAACAGAATAGCTCACAGGATCTATTAGCTTAATATATCCTTTTTGCAAAATTCTTTTTGCTCTTCTGAAAAAAACTGAAAAGCGATTTGATTTTCTGGTGATTGATTAGCTATATCCCAATGGTCGCCACTTTCGTCTTAAACCAAACTCAATAATCAAAATTAATAGAAATCAGGATATCAAAGAGTTATAAACCAATGTGTATAAAACAGATGATTTTTGAAAACAAAACTATAAGGGAGTCAGAAATTGCTGACAAATAAACCATTTCTGTTTATTTCGGGTGAATAATTACCTATTATTTATTAAAAAAAAATGATATCGAAACTTTCAAAAAATTTGCTATAGAGCTTATTCTAGAAAGTAAAAATGAAAAAGGAAGCCTTACATACAATCTATATCAAGATATTATCCATCCAGAAGAATTTGTTTTTTTAGAAGAATACAGCAGTCAAGATAGTTTAGATTTTCACTTCGATACAGTGTGTCTAAAAACATTTGTAAAAAATATTGAAAACATGCAAACAAAAGAAATGATAGTTACAATAGAATAAATCATACCCTAGAATAACTATCATCAACAACTAAAACATTATTTTTAAAGAAAAAGCTTCTATTTATTTTTTTAAAATACTTTTTGTTTCTTCTTTACCATTATCCGTTTCAACCCTTACATGATATAGTCCTTTAGGAAATTTATGCATCTCTACTTCATTAGTTTTAGACTGAGAAACTAATCGTTCTAAATTATCATATAGTTTTACACTTTTTATATTCTCTATATTTCCTAAATACAAAATATCTTGTACTGGATTAGGAAACACTTTTACACCCACTAATTTCTGATCAGTGGTCGATAAAGTAGTTACTGGAGTAACTATTAAATCATCAAAAACATAATGTATTTGTTGATCAAAGGTGCCAATTAAACTTTCGCTTGTAAAAACTTTTATATTACTAAGATGATCAGATCTTAAAACATTAGTTTTTATATCAGTAAAAACTGTAGGAGTGACATCTCCTAAACCACAAAGGTTTTCAAATGAAATTTTATTACTTGAATAGCAAAAATGAGTTGGATCTCCTGATCCAATACCTTCTTTAATAGACACGATATTTACCGCATTATCAAATGAAAACCTAATTTGATCAGAAACATTAACCATTCCTGTAATTATATTATTAGAAGAAGCCCCAGAAACTTCATTAGAAATTCCAATAGTATTCATCTTTTCTGTTAATACAGAAACGGTAACGGTTAATCCATCTACGGTTTGAGAAATTGAGCCATCTGGATTGACAGTAGCAGATTCCCAATCAAAGACTACAGGTGTTTGACTATTTCCTATAAAACTATTTAGTATTACTAAAACAAATAAAATGTTTACTTTTTTAATCATGACGTTTATGTTAAGTTATAAATTGAATTCTCAAATTGTGTTTTTGTACTAGAATGAGTTTGTTAGAATAGTTAAACGTAGTAATTATTAAATACTTACACCCATCATAAAAAAATGAATATTTGTAAAGTTTCACAACATTGTTGATGTTATTTTGAATCACATGCATTTCTTAGAGATTAGGCAAAAGAAAAACTATGAGAGTGATTTTAGGCTTGTTTCCAATTCAACAATGCCCGTAAACACTGAGTTAATTTATTGAAAAAATATTTAAATTTCAGTTAAAAGACCTCTTGTTTTTCTATTGTGTAAAATTTACTCCACACCTTTTTTATGTGACCCAAACAAAGCTTCTAAATATGACCGT
The DNA here is from genome assembly GCA_963768325.1 of uncultured Flavobacteriaceae bacterium. Taxonomy (GTDB): domain Bacteria; phylum Bacteroidota; class Bacteroidia; order Flavobacteriales; family Flavobacteriaceae; genus Aquimarina. The sequence continues at coordinate 2,952 of CAVYIL010000201.1, forward strand.
CTTTAATACCGTGCGCTATCAAAAACTAGGTATTATACAACATATGGGGTTATGTGATATTTATTACTTAACACCCTCATAATCTGTTGTTAATCTATTATACCTAGCTTAAATTTCGGCGAAATTAACAAAAACATCATTCTTATATTAAGTTTAATAAAATAGGAATCTATCTTATTAAACTTAATAAATAATCGATTTGCTTTTTTGCACATTCTCTACCAGCAACGATACACTCTATTTGATGTGTTGGACTTTTTAAATACTTTTCATTATACTTTTGTTGTGCCATAATTAATTGTTCTCTAGTATATTCCATGTTTTTTTTAGTTTATATTAGACCTTAATTAATTCTTGAACATGCCCTAAATAGTTTTCTTACGCTTCACTACTAACACCATTTTTTTTATGAATTTACTGTAATAAAATATTCTATTAGTATTACAAGTTTATCTACAATTAAGCTGATTCTATTCTTTTACCAAAATTCATAAATTTTAAGAAATTATACGTCAAATGATAGTCAAAAAACAAGATTATCATAGCTAAAAAGCACATATAATCGATAAAAGTAAATCGATTCGTTTTTAATAATTAAAAAGCTTACCAAAAAAACAAAAACCTATCTGATGTTAAATTTAAGAGAACTAAAGAATCATTGGTTGTAATAAAAAGACTCGCCTATGTTGTGTAGCTGAATACCTGTGCTTAAAAAATATAAATAAAAAAGACGGATAGAATTAAGATGTTCCTTTGTTATCTATATGAAGTGGTTTAAACTTTTTCAATTCGTTATAAAAATGTTATTTTTCACCAGAATCAAAAAAGTTTAAATCACTTCAATAGCCAAAATTATTACTCTTGTGTTAATTGATTTTTAGAATAACCTCTCCACTTTTCGATACATTGTTGCATATCATCAGGTATAGGAGTTTCGAAATGCATCTTCTCCCCTGTGATAGGATGAATAAACCCCAATGTTCTTGCATGTAATGCTTGTCTAGGTAGTATTTTAAAACAATTTTCGACAAATTGTTTGTATTTAGTAAATGTAGTGCCTTTTAGAATTTTATCCCCTCCGTATCGCTCATCATTAAATAAAATATGCCCGATATGTTTCATATGTACTCTAATCTGATGCGTTCTGCCGGTTTCTAACTTACAAGAAACCAGAGTAACGTAGCCTAATCGTTCGATAACTTTAAAATGAGTAACAGCTGGCTTTCCTTTTTCATTTTCGTCTCCTTCAAAAACAGTATTCTGTAGTCTATTTTTTGGGTGACGACCAATATTTCCGATAATGGTACCTTCATCTTCTTCTACATTTCCCCAAACAATGGATATATACTCTCGCTCAGATGTTTTATCAAAAAATTGCTTAGCCAAGTGAGTCATAACTTCCTCCGTTTTAGCTATTACAAGCAAACCTGTTGTGTCTTTATCGATACGATGTACTAGCCCTGGTCTATTACTACTATTGTTTGGTAAATTATCAAAATGATAAACCAATGCGTTTATCAAGGTGCCAGAATAATTACCATGACCTGGGTGAACAACCATTCCTGCGGGTTTATTAACTACTAATAGTGAATCATCTTCAAATACTATATCTAATGGGATATTCTCGGGTGTTAATAATTGTTCATATGGCGGATGCGAAAACAATACCCTTACTACATCATTTGGTTTTACTTTATAATTAGATTTTACAGGAATATCATTTACAAAAACACTTCCTTCTTTTGCAGCTTCTTGTATTTTATTGCGTGTGGCATTCTCTACAAAATTCATTAAAAACTTATCTACCCTTAATGGTATTTGTCCACTCCCTGCTACAAAATGATAGTGTTCGTATAAATCATCATTAGTAGCATCCATGCTAGAAGTATCTATTTTTTTTTTCAAGATATTTTATTTATTGTCTGTAGTCAGGTTTATATTTTCTTCTTCTTCAGAACTTCCTACTACTAAATCTAACACAGATGTTTTCATTAGTTTAGAACCGGGTTTAATGTTTTTACCTTTGTATCTAACTTTTAGTACCATCCCATCAGCTATATTTGGTTCGATAATTATTTCCCCAATTTTAAATCCTAAAGCTTTTAGTTTTGGCTCAGCTTGTCTACGGGTTTTCATAATAACATCAGGAACTTCAATTTTTGTGTAGCCCGAAGGGTTTAATGTTACGTATATTTTTCTGTTTTCTTTCACCTTGCTACCTGCAATAGGATTCTGTTCGATAACAGAATATCT
>CAVYIL010000202.1:0-9410 GCA_963768325.1 uncultured Flavobacteriaceae bacterium
TAACAAAGCACTATTTTTTTTTAAATAGTGCTTTGTTATAAATGTTTGTAACTAGGGAATGTTTCTAATTTACATTTTTACAACAAATAATTAGATCTTCTATTTAATTGGTCATACTCTTCGCTACACTCTACTCCATCACTACAATTATTAACGAGTTTGTACTCGCCATATCCTTTAGAGGTTAATCTATTGGCTTTTATACCTTTCTTTATTAAGTAATTCATTGTAGATTTGGCTCTATTAGAAGATAAGGTTTCGTTATATTTAAAACTTCCCCTACTGTCCGTATGGCTACGAATATCGATTTTCATATCAGGATATTGATTGCCAAGACAATCAATACTTTTACTGGTCTAGAGGACGGTATCATATCTAATATTATATTTATCATAATCAAAATATATAATAGGAATATCCAGTACTTTAGCTAAATCCATCCCTACTTTTATGCTATGTAAGTTTTGATCTAATTCTAATTCTACTTCAAGTTCTTGTTTTACACTAGGGGTTGTAAATCGTATTTCATCAGCAGTAAAGTTTTCTTTTTCTCCTCTTACTAAATACTCTTTGTCACAACCTAGATCAAATTGAAAAGCTGCATCTAATCCTACATCTACCCGATTTATTTCTACACCAAGTTCATCAAATACGATAACAGTAGTTCCGGGTAGAAGTTCTCTTGTACTTTTGTTAACAGCAATACCTTTTACAAGTTGCGTACAGGGTTGTGGTAGTGTAAAGCTATAAATATCATCATCCCCTTTTCCTCCAGGTCTGTTGGATGTAAAGAGTCCTTCTTTAGTTTCTAGATTTTCGTAATACCCAAAATCATCTTGTGGGCTATTTATAGGTTTCCCTATATTTTCTACATTATATTTATGGTTAGCCTTTCTTTTGTTTTCAAAATCTTTTACTACATATACATCTAATCCGCCTAATCCCATATGTCCATTGGAGGAGAAATACAGATCTCCATCAGTATTAATAAAGGGAAACGTTTCTTGCCCTTCGGTATTTAATTCGGTACCTAAATTAACAGGTTTTCCTAGGCTGCCATCACTCTTTATATCAGCTACATATATGTCCGACAGCCCTATTGTTCCTGGCATATCAGAGGCAAAATATAATTTAGTTCCGTTTTTGTTTATGGTAGGATGTGCCACACTATATTCATTACTGTTAAAGTGTATTGGTTTTATCTCATTCCAAGTACTATCACTTTGTAAGGTTGCACGATATAGTTGTAATCTACTAATCCCTTTATCATCTTTTTTTAGGTTTTTTTTGTAATAGTTGTTCCGAGTAAAATAAAATATTTTACTATCTGGTATAAAAGCTGCTGAGGATTCGTGGTATTTGGTGTTTATTTCTTTGTTAAAAGCAGTAACATCTTTATAACTTCCATTTTTTTCTTTTACTGCAGAGTAAAGGTCTAAATAAGGTTGTTCATTCCACTTATAAACCTCACCACTTCCTCTGGAGGATGCAAACACGAGTTTATTATTGTAGTGTATAGCTCCAAAATCAGACACTTTAGAATTGATATTTAGATTGTAAACTTCAAAATCTCTACTAGCTTCATCAATTTTGGTTAGATAGTCTATAGTGGATATAAATGCTTTTCCTCTAGAATCGTTTGATTTTGTTTCATAAAATTTAGCCATCCATTTATCGGATTCGGTATAGTTTTCATCACTTTTTAACGCTAGGGCATATCTAAAATAGTATTCAGAATCTACAGGCTCGTTTAAGGCCATGAGCTCGCCATACCATTTAGCGGCATCCCTCATTTTATTGTTAAAATAAAAGGAGTTTCCTAATTTCTGAAATAAATCAACGGATTTAAATCCACTATTAGCAACTTTTAATAGCACATCACTGGTTTTTACGTATGCAAATTTATCATAGTCTTCTGTTGCTTTTTTTATTTTCTCTTTTTGGCTATAACATATTGAAAAAATAAAACTGAAAATAATAATTGAAATAAGTTTATTTGTTTTCATAGTCCGATTTTTTTAAAAGAATCTAGGAGACAATAATCGTTTAACAGGTTGCAGTAATTCAAAACGTAATGTAATTTCATGGCTGCCACTATTATAGTTTCTTAATCCAGTAGTTGTGGCGTCATAAGCATATCCAATAAATAATTTTTTGTTGATCTGAAACCCTACGAGCCCACTTACAGAGTCGTCCCATCTCCAGGCTACCCCTAATGTAAGCTTTTTATTTAATAAAACATTAGCAGAAACATCTGCAATTAATGGAGATCCCGAAACGGCTTTAACTAAAAAAGCTGGCTTAAGTTTTATATTTTCATTAATATCAAAGACATATCCACCTATTAAGAAATAATGAAATCGCTCACTAGCCAAAGATTCTTTATGGTCTTTATAATGGCTGGTTGTTACAAAGTTAGGTACAGCAACTCCAAGATACCATTTCTGAGAATGTAGATAGATTCCTGCTCCTACAGTTGGAGAAAAGAGGCTTATATTTTCGTTAAAAACCACGTCTGGGTTTTGATATTTACCTTTACTCCAATCTGTACTTAAATTATGAAACCCTGCTTTTACTCCAAACGATAATTTTAATCCATTATTGCTTATCTGAATGGTATAAGAAAGATTGCCGTCTACATATATTTCACTAGTTGGTCCTAGTTTGTCATTTACTACAGAGAGTCCTATTCCTATTTGTTTATTCCTAAGCGGAGTGTGTATCGCTAAGGTCTGAGTAGAGGGAGCTCCTTCTAAACCTACCCATTGAGAGCGATGAAGCCCTGTTATACTAAGCACTTCTCTTTGTCCTGCATATCCTGGGTTAACACTCATTGTGTTGTACATATATTGTGTAAATTGTGGGTCTTGCTGCGCAATTCCTGCGTTTGATAGTACTATAAATAGTAGTACTACTATGCTTTTTAATAACGAAGATATTTGTTTCATTTTTTCTTTTATTATAGAGGCTTGTTTGCTCGTTATTTTATCTGTTTATATATAACCATCCTGCTCTTGGTTTAGAGCCGTCTCCTAAATCTAGTACATAATAGTAGGTTCCTACAGGTAGTTTGTCTGCTTGTTTTACAAGTGCTCTACCGTTTGAGGTTCCGTCCCAGTCGTTTAGGTATCCTGATTTCTCATAAACCTTATTTCCCCATCGGTTGTAGACTTCTGTTTTGTTGTCGGGGTAGTTTTCGATACAGTCAATAACAAAAGTATCGTTCACACCATCCCCATTAGGAGAAAACTCATTGTATATGGTTAAGCAAGGAGCATCTGGCTGAGTAACTGTAATATACACTGTTGCTTTATCACAAGCTTGCGGTGTTCCGTTATCACAAACCTGATATACAAATTGATCCGTTCCTATATATCCATCATTTGGTGTATAGGTAAAGTCCCCATTTGCACTTATAGTAACTGTTCCATTAGATGTTTCTTTGATGATAGAAGTAGTTATACTGTCTCCTTGAGGATCAAAATCATTTGTGGTTACTGTTCCTGTTATTGCCGTGTTTACTTCCGATGTATAAGCATCGTCATTAGCTACTGTATCATTTTCATTGTTGTTATTTAACACTGTTATAGTTACAATAGCAGTATCGCATAATCCATCGTCGTTACAGATTTGGTATTCAAAAGTGTCTTGACCAACAAAACCTGGATTAGGCGTGTAGGTATATGTTCCATCAGGATTAATCACTACGGTTCCCATTATTGGATTTTTAGTTGGCGTGGTTGTTACTGATAATGGTCCGTCTCCTAAATTGAAGTCGTTTACTAGTAAATTGCCGTCTACTGGGATATTCATCAGTGTAACATTGGTGTCTGCATTGGCAATGGGTGGTTTTTTAGTTTCGTTCACTTCTGTAAATACTTCTAAATAAACTGTTGCGGTATCGCAGGCTTGTGGTGTGCCATTATCACATACGGTATACTCAAAACTATCGGTTCCGATAAAATCTGTAGGAGGTGTGTAGGTGTATTCTCCTGTAGTAGGGTCTATAGTTACAACTACACCTTGCTCTGTGGTTACAGATGTTGTAGTTACCACTTGGGTGTCTCCTTCTAAATCAAAATCATTAGTTAACACATTTCCTGTTACACTGGTGTTCTTAAAGGTGTTGTTAATGTCGGTAATAGCATAGGTTGTATTGATAGGTGTAACGGTAATGTATACGGTTGCTTTATCACAGGCAGAAGGTACTCCGTCATCACAAATTTGATAAACAAAGTGGTCTGGTCCTACATATCCATCATTTGGTGTGTAGGTAAAATCTCCGTTTGCATTTATGGTAACTGTTCCATTAGAAGGTTCTTGGCTAATAGTGGTAGTTACTACTTGATTGTGTCCTTCTGGGTCAAAATCATTTGTAGTTACTGTTCCTGTTACTACTGTGCTTACTTCTGTGGTATATGCATCATCATTGGCTACGGTAATATTTTGAATATTATTGTTGAGTACTGTTATAGTAACAGTGGCTGTATCACATAATGCCTCTGCATTACAGATTTGGTATTCAAAAGTGTCTTCTCCTACAAATCCTGGATTAGGTGTATAGGTGTATGTTCCGTCAGGGTTGATTACTACAGTACCGTTAGTAGGATCAACAATAGGAGCTATTGTTACGGTTAGTGGTCCGTCTCCTAAATTAAAGTCATTTACTAATAAATTGCCATCTACTGGGACATTCATCACGGTTGTATTGGTGTCTGGATTAGCAACAGGTGGCTTGTCAGTATCTTTGTCTTTTACAAGAACTTCTAAGTATACCGTTGCGGTATCGCAGGCTTGTGGTGTGCCATTATCACATACGGTATACTCAAAACTATCGGCTCCTATATAATCTGTTGGAGGTGTGTAGGTATAGTTTCCATTAGAATCTATGGTTACGGTAACTCCTTGTGTTGTGGTTACTGTTGTTGTGGTTACTGTTTGGGTGTCTCCTTCTAAATCAAAATCATTGGTTAACACATTTCCTGTTACACTTGTGTTTTTATAGGTGTCATTAAAATCAGTAATGGCAATGGTAGAGTTAGCGTTAACACAGGTTAAAGTTAGATCTACATCATCAGTAGAGGTACATCCTAATATTGCAATACTAATATCATTATAGGTACCTGAGGCTAATCCTGTAATAGTAGCAGATCCACCAGTAACGGTTATTGTTCCAAAAGTACCTCCTGAATGGTTAATTATATGGTCTCCATCAGCTACGTTTGTAAAGATTAATTTTATACTTCCGTCGGTGTCACCACAAGTGGTAGGATTAACAGGCGCTCCATCCACTGCTATTGTAGGTGTGTTTATGTTTGTTATCGTAACTTGATCAACCGCATCTGTACAAGTGCCGTTGGATACTGTCCATCGTACGGTAGCGGTATTACCAACAGATACTCCTGTTATAGTTGTGGTTGGAGAGGTTGGGTCTGTAATAGTAGCTGTACCACTAACTAAAGTCCAAACTCCTGTTCCTGCTATTGGAGTAGTTTGTGTCATGGTAAAGGTAGAAGTGTTACATAAATTTTGATTTGGTTGATCACTTACTACAGATTGTGAATTATTGGTTAGTATTACTTGATCAGATGCAGAAGCACAAACTCCCGCTCCATTTGTTATTGTCCATTCTAATGTTGCAGAGGTGTCAATGGATACTCCTGTAACCGTTGTGGTAGGAGAATTTGGGTCTGTAATGGTTACAGATGGTGCTCCACTAACTAAAGTCCAAACTCCTGTTCCTACTATTGGTGCAGTTTGTGTCATGGTAAAGGTAGAGGTGTCACATAAACTTTGATTTGGTTGATCACTTACAATAAGTAATCCTTCATTAGTAACACTAACATCATCAAAAGCTACAGCACAAGTGCCGTTGGATACTGTCCATCGTACGGTAGCGGTATTACCAGCAGATACTCCTGTTATAGTTGTGGTTGGAGAGGTTGGGTCTGTAATGGTAGCTGTACCACTAACTAAAGTCCAAACTCCTGTTCCTGCTATTGGAGTAGTTTGTGTCATGGTAAAGGTAGAAGTGTTACATAAATTTTGATTTGGTTGATCACTTACTACAGATTGTGAATTATTGGTTAGTATTACTTGATCAGATGCAGAAGCACAAACTCCCGCTCCATTTGTTACTGTCCATTCTAATGTTGCAGAGGTATCAATGGATACTCCTGTAACCGTTGTGGTAGGAGAATTTGGGTCTGTAATGGTTACAGATGGTGCTCCACTAACTAAAGTCCAAACTCCTGTTCCTACTATTGGTGTAGTTTGTGTCATGGTAAAGGTAGAGGTGTCACATAAACTTTGATTTGGTTGATCACTTACAATAAGTAATCCTTCATTAGTAACACTAACATCATCAAAAGCTACAGCACAAGTGCCGTTGGATACTGTCCACCGTACGGTAGCGGTATTACCAACAGATACTCCTGTTATAGTTGTGGTTGGAGAGGTTGGGTCTGTAATGGTAGCTGTACCACTAACTAAAGTCCAAACTCCTGTTCCTGCTATTGGAGTAGTTTGTGTCATGGTAAAGGTAGAAGTGTTACATAAATTTTGATTTGGTTGATCACTTGCCACGGGTTGTTGATCAACAGTTAAAGTAGCTTGCGCTTCTTCTCCACAAATATTAGCTTCATTAGTAAATAGTACTTTAAATATATTACCACTCATCGCTAGAGTAACATTTGTTATAGATAGTGTGGTTGTAGCTCCACTTGCTATTGTACCAGATTCTCCAGGTATATTATTGAATGTAGCGCCACCATTTGTACTCATTTGCCACTGAAAAGATAAATTAGTACTAGCAGTAGTTACGGGGTTTGTAAGTAAACGTGTTGCTGTTGCAATAGCTGAGAAATTGGCTGTTGTATCTTGACAAGTTGATTGATCTGTTGGTGGTGTGTTTATATTTACTTGTATCCCCTGTTGAAAAGTGTTTTGTCCTCCCGCTATAGTTGCAGGGCTTGTAACATAAAAACTTCCTACTGTACCCGCAGCAGTTACTAATCCATTTGTGTCTACTGTTGGAGTACCAGCTCCAAATTTACCATCGTTATCAGAATCGGTATTTTTATTATTATAGGCTTCATCAACGTCATTACAACCGTCATTGTCACTGTCAATATCCATAAAGTCAGGAGTGCCATCTAAATCTGTATCTCTATTAACACATACGGGGGTGGAAAGAATAAACTCAATAGCATCATCTGGCTGAGTGATGACAGTTCCACACAATCCAATATTAATTGTGAATGTAGATATATCTACCATTAATCGTAATGAACCAGCAGCAGAATTTCCTAAGGCATCTTGACCACTTTCAGGACCATAATCAATGGGCAAAATTTGAGGTACATTACAACCACTATCCACTACAGTATTAGCTGTGGAATTAAAATCATCTGTTCCATTTAATTCGGTCCAACGTTAGACCTCCAAGTAAAGTACATATTGCAGAAATTTCATCGAAATCAGTAAATTGAAGTCAAAAGCACCAAGGCGATCAATGTGGATAATAGGATTGTTCACCAAAACAGGATTACCAACCCCGTCTTCATACCTTACCGTTATTATACTATTCCAAGGAAAATCACTTTGAATGGATGCAGCATTTTGCAAAGGCTCTGACCAAAAATTATTCAAAGGATTAAAACTACTAGAAATAAAATTTGATTGTGTAGTAGTTATACGAGCAATCAAACCTCCTCCATAGTCAAATGTTGCCGTATTATCTACTATATTCCAATTTCCTGTTTTTTGTAGAGTAGTACTATTACAGTACCCTTCATTTACATCAGATATTCCATCATTGTCATCATCAAGATCTAGATGATTTGTTACACCGTCGTTGTCGCAATCACCAATAGGTCCTGTACATTGTAAGTTGTATCCAAATTTTTCGAAACGAAGGGGGTTTTTAGTAGTTCCTACTTCCAAATCCCAATCACCGTCTTTTCCCGTGGTATCATTAGATGCCGCAATAATTAAGCATAAATTATCTTCAAGATATTTTACAGCTTCTATTCCTTTTTTTCCTTCAGCAAAAGAACATCCATAAATATTAAGATGTGAATATTCAGAGTTTTGTGTTTTGAATTCTGATTGTAAAAATTCTGAAATTTCTTTAGCTTCAAGCCACTTACCATTAATTAACAACTCACCTGAGCGACCGTGAGAAAATAATTGATATGTGTTTTTATCGTTAACACGAAATGCTGCTTTTGTAATTTGTTTTTTATTGGGTAACGCTTGGTCAATAAACAGATTGTTGGGTATACTATCTATATTTTTTATGCTTTTAATAGATTGAATAGTATTTATAGAGTATTCAATATTCGAAAAATTGTTGTTTATGCTAGCCTGAAGTTTAAAAAATGGTAAACTTCCTATCGTTATAACAATTAAGACAGCTATTTTACTGAAATCATAGATTTTTTTACTCGATGATGATAATAATGAAGTTATATTATCATTTTTATCCTGAAGAATTACTAATTTATTTATTCTTCCAAATATAGGTAAATCAAATACTGCTTTTAAAGTGAAAAAATCATTTTGTCTACTAGATTTTATATTAATAGGTTTTATTATTAATAATAATCTGGATAAAATAGAATTAAAAACTCTATAAAAAATTAGGTGAATTAATTTCATATTACAAAGTATTATTTTAAAAAAAAATTATATAACATACAATATCAAATGATTACATAAATAAATTTTAAATTCATTTTCATTAACCTTCATCTACTTTATTAATCTAAAAAAAAGATCTAATTTGTTTTATATATTAACTTAATATTAGTTTATGTTAAATAAGTATTAATGCTTTTTAAATTTACAAAAAAATAATGTAAATAAATACCTACATAAATTATCATTTGTTATTTTTTTTTATTTTTATAAAATATGTGATTTTTGATTTTTTTTAAGATTTTAAAAAATCAAAAACACCAAGTATCATAAAAACAATAATCCTATTAAAAACAATACATATAAGAGTTTTAATTATACATATAGGCATCTAAATAATTAGAAAATAACAGTAAAAATATGCTTTTTCACAAAAAACACTTTATCGATTAAATATGCTTTTAATCTAAAAAAAAAATAGCTTAGTGTTTTTTTTGATAGATTTTTTAAAAAAATGATTATTTTTTTTTAGTCAAATTTTAAATACTACCTATTTTAACACCAAGAATCCTAAACAATTGTATTTTTCGAATTCTGGACATAATAGACCAAATTAAAGAAGTTAAAAAACTAAGTAATATGGCAACACACTTATTTTAAAAAGATACAAGACGGATAGGTAAGTGTGGAAATAGAGAAAAATATGGGCTTTATTCTCAATTAGATATAAATATAAATGATACAACAACTTGTAAGTATGGTGTTTTGCC
>CAVYIL010000203.1:0-3214 GCA_963768325.1 uncultured Flavobacteriaceae bacterium
GTCATCCTCTAACCATCGAAATGGATCTTTAACATCAACCCCAAAATAAGTATCAACGGTATCTACTTTTTTTGATTCAGGATAGACTACCGTAATTTTAGCCTTAGATGATTCTTTTTCTATTTTATTCTTGCAGCCCATTATGGATAGGGTCATAATTAATATTAAAAATAATTTTTTCATTATGAAGTGATTTCATATAACGGATAAATATATTAAAAATAATTTCGGTTTTTGTTGCCTTCCAAAAAAGTATGACTTTCCAAAAAAGTTTCTTACAACTTAGCAAACAAAAAACCAATAACAGTTGTTGTTTTCGTAAACCTATTTTTTTATTTTACTTTCATAAACATTTATCCATTCTTGTGGGGACATTTTTGCAGCTAATTTACCTATAAGCGAAATTGGTATTTGATCACTTTTCCTAAAACGAATACAGCCTTTTCCCATATCTAATTTTGTTTTAGATTGTTTCGTTTTTCCGTATTCTTGTACAAACCAATACAACAACTCTTTTTTAGAATATATCCCTAAATGATAAACTGCGATATGTTTTTTCTGTGAGGCTATATTCATAAAAGGCAATGGTAATTTAGGATTACAATGATACCCATCTGGATATATTTCATGAGGTATCACATACCCAATCATTCCATAATTCATTACTTCACAAAACCCTGTAGGTAGATTTTCTAAAATAATCTTTCTTAACTCACTAATTACTTCTTTTCTATCTTCTGGAAGTTTTTCAATATATTCTATAGGCGTTTTAGCATCTGAAGTCATCTCTGTAAAATTTAAAAAAGGATAATTATTTTATAGTGATATTACTAATTTGGGGTATAAAACAGTAAAACATCTCTTTAAGTTAATAAAATATTATCAATCTAATCAGAATCTCTAAAGATATATTTCAATGAAACACGTCATAGACAACTCTAATGGTTTAATCGGTAATTTTACATAAAATAATTACTAAACAACCCTAAATTTTCTTTAACAAAATTCCGCTTTTATTTTATCCAGTATCACTTGCGCTAATTTTTCTTTAGACTCGACAGTCCATCCTGCAATGTGGGGAGTTAGTATCACATTTTTTAGTTGGATTAGTTCTTTCAAATCTTCAGGCATTTCGTTTTTTGACGAAAAGAAATTTTCAAAAGAGGATTTCTCATATTCCAAAACATCCAACCCAGCACCTAAAATTTTATTCTCATTAATAGCTTTTATTAAATCCTTAGTAACCACACTTTTTCCACGAGCTGTATTAATTAACCAAAACGGTTTTTTAAACTGACTGATAAAGTTATAATTAATCATTCCTATTGTTTCTGGAGTTTCTGGAGTATGTAAACTGAGTACATCCGTTTTCTCAAACAATTCATCTAATTCTACCTGTGTAGCATTACTGTCTTCTATATCTTCTTTTATGTCATAACAAATGACCTCAACATCAAATCCTCGTAGTTTTTTTGCAAAAGCTCGTCCCATGTTACCATACCCAATAATACCAACTGTTTTTAAATCCAATTCGATTCCTCGATTTTCTTCTCGAAGCCAATAACCATTTCGCACTTGGTCGTCTGCAATATTCAATTTATTAAAAAGAGACAAAACCATACCCAAAGCATGTTCGCCTACTGCATTTTTATTACCCTCAGGAGCATTAAAAAGCTTGATGTTTAATTCATTAGCATATTCTACATCTATGTTTTCTAATCCAGCACCAACACGCCCTATAAATTTTAGATTTTTTGCTTTATCTAAAAAAGGCTTATCTATCTTAAATCGGCTGCGAATAATCAAACCATCATAGTCCGCAATTATAGATTCTACTTCTTCTTTTGTTGCTATATATACCTCTTTGTTAATAAACCCTAAGTCAGATAGTTGACTAATTAATAATGGATGATTGGAGTCTATGTGAATAATTTTCATTTAAGTTTTATTAATATTCAAAATTGATGATTGCCAAATCAAATATCTTCTTTACTAAGTAATTAAACTGAAGTATGATGTCTGATGTGTGCTTTTTGGACTTGATTATTTAATTACAAATATAGGTATTATCACGTATTAGCTTCTTCTAAATAACAACGTGTATCATAAAGAAAAACTCTTTTTAACAATCACAGCATCATTAAGTACAAATGGCTTGGGCATCATATCTTCATTTCTTGAAGGAACAGAAAACAAAACATTTTTAAGTAAATCATAAGAGGATTCGAAAAGTATAAATTTAGGCACAGAATCTTTAACAAACTGTACCTGTAACACCAAAGGTTCATTGTCCGTTAGATGATAAGTAATTATGCTTTTTTTATTTTTTCTAATATAAGCAGTTTCTGTTTTGGTTGTAGAGATTCTACTATCGACAGCTATTTCTCCGTTAATAACAACTTTATCGAACATAAACACTTTTTCGGTATATAAATCCATACGATTAACTTTTCGCTGGGGTAGAATAGATAAACTCACATATCTAGTGTCCCCAATAACAGTATCTTTATTTATCTCTACAATAGATTTTTTTATTTCTTTTACAGGGGCTTTTGTGGCATATTGAAATTCTGTTCCGTATTTACTAGGAAGTATGTTTTTATTGTATGCTTCAGCAATGTTTTCATTAGATTTTATATAATTTTTAGTCCACGTGTCTAGAACTTCATCATAAGTAGCCCAAACCGCCTTATTTTGATCAGCGTCTAAAATATATAATAGGCTATTTGGTTTAGGATGCTCTTTAGTAAAATCAGAATTGAAATGGGCTAAGGTCAAAAAGACAAAAGATAAAAGTATACAAATGTTTCCAAGAATGTCTTTTCTTGTATAAGACCCCACTACCGGAATTAGTAAAGCAAACAGTAAAACGGATAAAACAGCAGTTACAAAGAGTATTTTTAATCCCAATGCGACAGGAAAAGTTACTATAAAGGGAAACAATATATAAATTGCTGGAAAAGATAACATCACCATTAAAAGGGCATTAGGTGTTTTTTGCCTTATCAGAACAAATAAAGATATCAACCCAAACAGAACTAACACTATAAAATAACTAGCTCCCTTTAGGTATAAAGCAGTTATAACTGATAATATCAACCATATAAATAATGATGCGATTTGCATACTGGGCAAGTTTCCTCCTTTTATAAATTTAGAATATATTTTAAAACAAACTCCAAAAGACAATAATATAAAAACCGTTATGTATTGA
>CAVYIL010000204.1:0-7417 GCA_963768325.1 uncultured Flavobacteriaceae bacterium
TGTCGAATACGCGTTTTCTTTGTCGTCGATTTCACAACATCATAGTCGGTACACACGTAAGCCTGTGAATTATCAGGCCTCATGGGTGTAGTTGTTTAACGACATTGCCGGATGCAGTGCATATGCGCAGTTTTTATTGCCGCCGCCACGCGCAAACCCTGTTATTACAGTGTTATAGGGCGTTATAGGGCTGCAGATGCTCGTCAGGATTAACGACTTTCATACATAAAATGTGAACAGTATTCGACTGAATTCTGATATCTGGATTACGCACGATGCATGCATATGATGAATAAAATATTCATCGGTCTCTCGCCAAAACCCTTTTATTACAGCATTTCCACGCTATGTCTGACTCCGGACAGACAAGCAAAGTGTCACCCGGTTAGTCCGGGAATTTGTAACTGGCACGCGCCTTGCTAACAGGACTGTGAAGTTAAATACAGAAACCATTAGTCGCACACCGATACGGCTGTGCGTTATTCAACGCAAGGCTGGCCAGTATTATGTTCAGACGATTTACACAATCCTCGCTTGGTAAAACCGTCCTGTTTCTATTGATACATACTGGGCGGATGGGCTTATTGTTTCTACTCCAACAGGATCAACTGGTTACTCTTTAAGTTGTGGTGGACCAGTAATTATGACAAATGCAGAAAGTTTTGTGCTTACCCCGATTGCTCCTCATAATCTTAATGCAAGACCGCTTGTTGTTCCGGATAATATAGAAATTAAGTTGCAGGTATCTGGAAGAGAAGATAATTATCTTGTGTCTTTAGATTCTAGAATACATAAATTAAAAGATGAAACTACTGTAATTATTAAAAAAGCACCTTTTTTGATAAATATGGTGGTTTTAGAAAATAATAGTTTCCTGAAAACACTACGAAAAAAAATGCTTTGGGGAGAAGATAAACGTAATTAAACAATAAAATGAATTAAAAATTGTTTTTAAAATCATACTATAAAGATTCAAACTCTATTGAACTAATAGTTAATTATTATATTTGCAAACTTTTAAAAATCTATGAGATACTTAATATCATTTGTTTTTGTACTGTTTTTTACACAGTTTATGGCATCCCAAACATACGAAGTGGGCTTGATGGTGGGAGGGTCTAATTATATTGGAGATGTTGGATCAACCTACTATATATCACCTAATAGTTTGGCAATAGGAGCTGTTGGAAAATGGAATCGAAATTCTAGACATGCATTTAGGGCGTCTTTGTTGTATGCTAAATTTAGTAGCCATGATTCTGAGGGAGACAATAGAAGAAAAGAGAGAGGGTTAAGTTTTAGAAACTCGGTAAAAGAATTTTCTATAGGCATGGAATTTAATTTTTTGGATTGGTATCTTTATGATGGAGACCCTCAATTTACTCCATATTTATACTCAGGAGTATCTGTTTTTAATTATGGGGGACAAGCAATTGATGCAACAGGAGATATTAAGGCCTACGAAGATACATGGAGTTTTGCTATACCAATGGCAATTGGAATAAAAAAAACATTGAGTTATAATTTGGTACTAGGAGCAGAAATAGGTGCTAGGTACACATTTACAGATAATCTTGATGGAAGTGATCCAGATCCTCAATATGGTAAACAGTTTGGTAACCTAGGTAATAATGATTGGTTTGTCTTTACAGGGATAACAATATCATACACTTGGGGTAGAATACCTTGTGATTGTGCATTCTAAAAAATGATAAAAAAAGAACAATTAAATTCTAATATTCCTAAACATGTAGCTATTATCATGGATGGTAATGGTCGATGGGCTAAAAAGAAAGGTCTTTTGAGAGCCGTAGGACACGAAAATGGCACGAAATCATTGAGAGAGGTTGTCGAAGGTAGCGCAGAAATTGGAGTAAAATATCTCACGCTATACGCGTTTTCTACCGAAAATTGGAATAGACCAAAAGTAGAAGTAGAGACGTTAATGAAGCTCCTCGTATTGTCATTAAAAAAAGAAATAAAAACACTTCAAAAAAATAATATTCGACTTAATGCAATCGGAAATTTAAAAAATCTCCCCGAAAAAGCAAGAAAAGAACTTCAGGAAGTAATTGAAAAGACTAAGGATAACGGTCATATGACGTTGACTTTAGCGCTCAGTTATGGAAGTCGAGAAGAACTTATAAAAACTATCCAAGAAATAAGTATAAAAGTGAAAAATAATGTAATTTCGCCACATCTTGTAAATGAAGCAGTCATTAATGAGCATTTGTACACAAAAAATATGCCTGATGTTGATTTATTGATACGTACTAGCGGGGAACAACGTATCAGTAACTTTTTACTATGGCAGATTGCATATGCAGAATTGTATTTTACAGAGATACTTTGGCAGGATTTTAAAAAACCCGATTTATTTGAAGCCATATACAATTATCAACAAAGAGAAAGAAGATTTGGAAAAACTAGTGAGCAGCTTAGTTAAAAGAATGGCAAAAAAATTACCAATTACGTATTTTGCATTACTTGCACTTTTATTAAATATAGTATCAATTTCAGCACAAAATTTATCAGGTGCTAACGGAAAAGAATATAAAATAGGAGAAATAGTAGTTACAGGTAGTACTACCTATAATGAGAGTACTGTAATTACCTTTACAGGACTTAAAAAAGGAGATGTAATCTCCTTGCCGGGAGATCGTATTAGTAAAATTATTAAAAAACTGTGGGATTTAGAGCTGTTTAGTGATATTGATATATATATCACAAAAATAGAGAGTGGTGTGGCTGATTTAGAAATCAATATAAAAGAAGTTTCTGAATTAAAGGAAGTTCGTATTGATGGTGTAACTAAAGGGAAAAGCAAAGAACTGATTAAAGATAATAATCTGAAATCTGGAGCTAAGGTTACAGAAAATCTAATAACTACAACCCGCAATTTTATAACTAACAAATATCGTAAAAAGGGGTTTCTCAATACTAAAGTCGCTATTGGTACAACTCCCATTAAGGATACAGTCGTCAACAATAAAGTGAATATGGTTGTTCGCGTAGATAAAGGTAAAAAAGTTAAGATAAGCAAGATAAATATTAGTGGTAATTCTAAATTTACAGCTGATAAAGTTCGTAGAGCCATGAAAAAAACCAAGAAAAAGAAAGCTTGGCGATTTTGGAAGCGATCAAAATACATTAAGTCTGATTATCTAGAGGATAAAAACGATATTATTAATAAATACAAAGAAAATGGATTTAGGGATGCTCGGATTATTTCGGATACTCTAATCGTAGAAGACGACAAAACGGTATCTTTAAATATTGATATAGAAGAAGGAAAAAAATATTATTTTGGAAATATTACATTTTTAGGAAATAGCGTTTATACGGATAATCAATTAGCAAGGCAATTGGTTATCGAAAAAGGGGATGTATATAATGGGGTTCTGCTAGAAAAACAAATAGCAGATAATACTAAGCCAGATGCAAATGATTTAACCAATTTATATCAGAATAACGGCTATTTGTTTTCTAATATAGATGCTGTAGAAACTAAAGTGCAAAATGATACTATAGATTTTGAAATTAGAATAAGAGAAGGAAAATTGGTGCATTTTGACCATATTACGGTTTCTGGAAACGATAAAACCAATGATCATGTTATTTATCGTGCGTTAAGAACTAAACCAGGGGAGCAGTACAGTAAGGAGCAAGTAATTAGAACCGTAAGAGAAATAGGTCAATTAGGTTTTTTTGATCCAGAACAATTAAATCCTGAATTCAAAAATGCAGATCCTCAGGCGGGCACTATAGATATTAATTACGCTGTAGAAGAAAAAGGAGCTAGTCAGATAGAACTTCAAGGAGGTTTTGGGGGAGGTGGTTTTGTAGGAACATTAGGATTGGCTTTTAATAACTTTTCTATAGGTAATATTTTTAATAAAAAAGCATATCAGCCACTTCCGATGGGGGATGGGCAAACCCTGAGGTTAAGAGCACAGGCTAGTAAAATTTATCAAACTTATAGTTTGTCATTTATCGAACCTTGGCTTGGAGGTAAGAGACCTTATCAACTTTCTACCTCATTTTCTCATACAATACAATATCTGTATAATAGTAGAAACAACGATGTGGATAAAAATAGTAAATTTCTTACCACTGGAGTATCCGTAGGAATAGCAAAAAGATTAGAGTGGCCAGATAATTATTTTACCTTATCACAAGCGGTAAGTGTTAGACATTATAACTTAAAGAATTATAGAACTAGATTATTTACTTTTGGGAATGGATCGTCTAATGATATAGCATATACGATTGGTCTTAATAGAAATAATACTTCTGTAAATCCAGTTTTCCCAACGGCGGGTTCTGATTTTAACTTTATAGCAAAACTTTCTTTACCTTATTCGTTGTTTGATGGAGTTGATTATGCAGATCTAGCTAGTGAAAGAGATAAATTATTAGAAGAGAATAAAAAACTTAATTCTAATGTGGATGCTATAGAAATAAGTGAGAATAATATTAGAGTAGGGGAGATTGACCAAGAGCGTTTTAAGTGGTTAGAATATTACAAACTTAAGTTTGATGGAACTTGGTATAATACACTTGCTACTATTGGTAAAAAATCATTAGTGCTAAAATCAAGAGCTGAATACGGTTTTCTAGGCGCGTATAATACTAAAAGAGGAACAATACCTTTTGAGCGATTCTACTTAGGAGGTGACGGATTAGGAGGAGGAAGTAGTGATGGTAGAGAGGTTCTTGCTTTAAGAGGATACCCTAATCAATCTATTATCCCACAGAGTAGATCTAATAATGATGATGATTATACAGATGGTGCAACAATTTATAATAAATATTCGTTAGAATTACGTTTCCCTATAACTCTAAAACCTACAGCATCTATTTATTTACTCTCTTTTTTAGAAGGAGGAGCATCTTATGATGCTTTTAAAGAGTTTAATCCATTTCAATTAAATAGATCTGCTGGGCTAGGTTTACGTATCTTTATGCCAGCTTTTGGGTTGTTAGGTATTGATTTTGGTTATGGTTTTGATCCTATCCCAGGAACTAAGACAGGTCCTAACGGATGGGAAACCCATTTTATTATAGGGCAACAGTTTTAATTTTGGCACGATTATTACTCTAATATAAAACAGAATTATGAAAACAAAAGTTCTCTTAACATTAGTAAGCATTAGTTGGATATCTTTTTTTAATACCATTGAAGCCCAAAGGGGAATTAGGATTGGTTATATTGATATGGAATATATTCTAGAAAATGTTCCTGAATATAAAGAAGCAGCAGCTGAATTGGAGACCAAAGTTCAAAAATGGAAAGTTGAGATTGAAGCCGAATTAAAGGATGTAGATCAAATGAGAAAAATTCTTGATAATGAACGGGTGTTACTTACCAAAGAATTAATAGATGAAAGAGAAGAGGACATCCTTTTTAAAGAAAAAGAAATATTGAAATACCAACAACAAAGGTTTGGACCTAAGGGAGATCTTTTTATTCAGGAAAGAAGGCTAGTGGAACCTGTTCAGGATCAGGTTTTTGTAGCGGTTCAAGAAGTTGCTAAGAATAAAAAATATGATTTTGTTTTCGATAAATCAGCTGATATGGTAATGCTTTATTCTGCAGATAGATACGATATTAGCGATCAAGTATTACTGAGAATAAATAGAGTATCTAAAAGAAAACAAATTAATAGCAAAAAAGAAAAAAGAGCTCTTGAACAAGAAGAAAAAGATAAGGAAGATAAAGCGGCAGGAGTAAGCGAAAGAGATCTCCTTATACAAGAGAAACTTACCGAAAGAAATAAGTTGATAGAGGAAAGAAAAAAAGCCAGAGATTCTTTAAGAGAGGTCAAGAAAAGAGAGTATGAATTAAAAAGAGCTGAACTTTTAGAGGCTCAAAAAAGAAGAAAAGATTCTATTCGAGAAATTAGAGAAAACGTGAACGAAAATGGGGATAATTAATTCCTTGTTTTTAAGAAAAATTATAATTTTATATAACTCAATTAATATTATTTGACAAATGAAACAATTTAGAACACTATTAGTAACTTGTATATTAACATTAGGAGTATCAAGTTTTGTAAATGCACAATCTAAAGTTGCACATATAGCATCTCAAGAACTTGTAGAAGCAATGCCCATGTTTAAGTCAGCTAAAAGTGAAATCGAAAAGTTAAATAAAACTTACGAAGCTGAAATTAGAAATATGGTTTTGGAATTGCAAAATACTATGAAAAAGTATTCTGGTGAAGCTGAGACTAAAACCGATGAAGAGAATATCAAAAGACAACAAGAAATCCAAGGAACTGAGAAGAGTATTAACGATTACAGACAAAATGCTATCCAAGATCTTCAGAAAAAAGAAGTTGAATTGCTAAAACCAATTTATGAAAAAGCTCGTGTTTCTATTCAGAAAGTAGCAAGAGCTCAAGGGTTTCAGTATGTTTTAGATTCTACTACAGGTACTGGAGTTATTCTTGCAGACGGAAAAGATCTTATGAATGATGTTAAAAAAGATTTAGGCATCTAATTATTTTTTTCTCTAAAGTTTTACCAAAAATATTTAAAAACAGTGGGTTGCTAATCCGCTGTTTTTTATTTTTCCTTAAATCCGCAACAATATTAAACGAGTAATAATGGATTTTTTTTATGGTTATTATTCTTTTGATTTTAAATTTTGACGTGTTTAATCGTATCCGTCCGATAAAGTACGTTTAATTTTGTTTATTATACCCTGGTAATAATTCCTCTAGTTTTAGTACACTATGGTCAGGTAATTTTTCAAGAGTATCCGTAAGCCATTCTCTAGGGTTTATATTATTCATTTTGCAAGTTCCAAAGAAAGAGTATAGCATGGCTGCATTTTGAGCTGCCTTATGAGATCCTGCAAAGAGGTAATTTTTTCTTCCAATAGCCAGTGGTCGTATAGCATTTTCGATACGGTTGTTGTCCAATTGAATTCTTCCGTCTTCAAAAATAGTTAGGAACTTGTGGTATTGATTTACAAAATAAGTCATTGCTTTACCAATAGTACTTTTAGGTAATACCTTAAACTGTTCTTCTGTAATCCAATCTTTAATATTTTGGAGTAATGGTTTTATTCTCTCCAATCGTAAATTTTTAATTTTTCCGAAATCTTCTAGAGCGAGTTCCTTAATTTCTCTTTCCTGAAGATATATTTCTCTAAAAATAGCTAATGCTTTTTCAGCTCTTTTTTTATCATTCTTTACTGCATCGTGAAATTTTCTACGCGCATGTACTAAACACCCTGCCAATGTAATATTGGGATCAGCGCTTATATTGTCATATACAGTATATCCATCACACTGTAAATAACCACTATACCCCACAAGAAGTTCTTTAGGTCCGTTTTGTCCACGTCCTTTACGATAATCAAAGAGTACAAGTTTGCTAATGGGATCGTGATAGACCCATTGATACC
>CAVYIL010000205.1:0-14519 GCA_963768325.1 uncultured Flavobacteriaceae bacterium
TTGGAAAAAATATGCTAACGGATATAGACCAAAAATAAAAGGGAATATGGTCACTTTTCATAAAACAGCATCCGAAAATCATTCTAAAGCGAATTTTTATAAATATCTTAATTTGATATATATGTATGCTGGCACTCTTTCTTTGTATAATGAGCTTGAAAAAGTACCTATAAAAGATATTAGGATTGGTGATATGCTTGTAAATCCCGGATTACCTGGTCATATCGAAATAATTGTTGATGAAATAATAAACGAAAAAGGAAATAAAATGTATCTTCTGGCTCAGGGCAATACGCCTGCTCAAAATGTTTGTTTGCTTAAAAATTCAGACAATAAAAACATTTCTCCTTGGTATGCTTTTACTAAAAAAGAAGCTGTGTATACTCCTAGTTATTATTTTGAGAAACCTCAATTTATACGATTTAAATAATGTTTAGGTGTAATATTAATTTTCCTTATGAATTTACTGTAAAAGAAAAAGGTAGAATAGCTTGTAATAAAACTGTTCTACCTTTTTTAAAAAAAGAGAATCTAGTTAATTCTTCTTGTACTTTGATATATTAAGCTATTATTATAACTTTATATGGCACTCAGAGGGAAATATACCTATTGTTTATGAGATAATTAAAGCAATACTGCGTCTATAATACCATAGTCTACAGATTCTTTAGCATCCATCCAGTAATCACGATTAAAATCTTTCATTACTTTATCAAACTTTTGCCCACAGTTATCTGCTAATATTCTAGCGCTTAATTCCTTAGTTTTTATTATCTCTGCAGCTTGAATTTCAATGTTAGAAGCTTGCCCGCCTGCTCCACCACTTGGTTGGTGAATCATTACTTTTGCGTGGGGTTGAATATATCTACGTCCTTTTTCTCCTGCACTAAGCAAAATAGACCCCATAGAGGCTGCTAATCCTGTACATATAGTTGACACAGGACTTTTTAGTGCTTTAATGGTGTCATAAATTGCAAAACCTGAAGTTACATAACCACCTGGGCTATTAATGTATAATTTAATTTCTTGGTCATTGACCATATCCAAGTACATTAATCTATCGATTACATGTTTTGCTGATTTATCATCTACTTGTCCCCAAAGAAAAACACTACGTTCTTCTAAAAATTTTTTATCGATCAGATCCTGTATTTTTCCTGATTTTTCTTTCATTTTTATAATTTTAATAGCTTATGATGCGAATATCTTAAAAATATATTTATCGAGTGAAATTTACGATTTATTTTATTTATAATATCTCTACAAGTTAAGGATAAAAGTGTAATTTTTTTATAAAAAAAAGCGAAATGAATTTAGTATTTGATGGGTTTTCAATAAAAATTGCTTTTTCTAAATCGTGTGTCTTATAAGCTTATACCATTTTCTTCAAGAATTTATTGCAAAAGAAAGTGGTACTAATTGTATTCCTCTTAAGGATAAGACCATGGGGTTATTTTTCATCCGTTACTATATAACTGACAACTAGTTATTTGATTCAGAAAACTCACACAAACGAATCGTTAATGTGGTCCGTTTATGTATTGCTTCTTTTGTTTGGATCGGGTTGAAATAATTTTCATTATTTATTAAACAAGCTTCTAAGAGAGCAATATAAAGGTTATTTATTTACATATATGTATCCTGTTAAATCTTTTTTTCCATTAATTTTTAGTGTATAGAAATACGTTCCTACAGGTAGATCATTTCCATCGGAGAGTACACTCCAATCATTGTTATAGCTTTTTTTAGAATATACTAAATTCCCCCATCTATTGTATATAAACAACTCGTTCTCTGGAAATTTAGCGATCCCTTGGATTAGTAGCGTGTCATTAGAGCCATTTCCATTTGGAGAAACAGCTGTAAATATTTTTAAATCTCCATCTAATAAGATATCAGAAGAACTAAAAGTAATTACGGAGTAATCGTTTGGTATAAAATAGTCAGAGGTGATTTCGCCTCTACGAGTATTTCCTGAAAAATTTGTATTACCTAGGTTAACCCATTTTTTAATTCCAGTATTCCATCCTGCTACTCTTAGATTTTCTAGTTTTTGAGTTAGTGCTGATATATTGCTATATTCATCCCAGGTTAACGTTATTTTTGTGTTTGTATCGCCTTCTAGGTACCAGAATTCTGAGGTGCTTATGGAATAAAGTGAATTTCCAAATCTATTGGTTTCAAAGTTTTCAGAAAAATAATTGGGTAAATTAGGGTCTTCAAAGAAATATGCTCCTCTAACCACACCCATATTTGTTTGGTTTTCTATACGCATTGGTCTGTATCTATTGTCATCTCCTATAGGAAATGTAAAGTCTAGATTTCCTATCATAGTAGAATATCCATTTACAAATTTATTATTATTGATTCCTATAGATGGTACATCATTCATATAGTCTAAAGAAATATTATTGTAATCTCTAGGTGTATGAATCAGACCTTTTGTGAATTCAATGTTGTTGTTTATCCCTAATGATACTTCTAGAAATAGGTCTTCGGATACATCAACTTCGACATCGTTAAAGATTGGTTTTTTTGAACCTGAAATGGTAATCTTTCCATTTTGATTATAAAAACCGGTAAATCCTCTGTTTTGATTAAAGTCTCCATCATTGATAACATCAATATGAAATCCTATACTGCCCTGATCGTGTATTTGTATGTTTCCCGAGTTATGAAAGGCTCCTTGAGAAAGTAATACAGAAGAGAATAGTAGGCTTATTAGTAGTAAGGTTATTTTGTTCATAATTTTGGTTGAATTACTGCTTTCTAGTTTTGCAGTTGGTTTTAATTAAGTGAGTAAAATCCTTAATAATAAAAAACAATTATTTTTGTTTGCCCTTTTTTGGTTCCCAAAAATAAGATTAGATCAAGTATGTTTTTTTGACTTAAATTAATTGATTATAATAAATATATGAAAAAATTAACAATTCTACATGTACTCATTTTTAATTTTTAGGACAATTTCATTCTGGGGAGATAGTATTCATAAATCTGAATTCTGTTAATGAATGCTACTTTTATTTTTTAACAATAATTTTTCTATGTTCTAAGATGAAACTCCTATACATAGTTTTTTCATACCTATCATATTATAGCTTTTTTCTATAAAACAATAAGGATATAAGTTCTACCTTATTGTTTTATAGAAAATTCATCTATTAACCTCAACTATTTTATTGTTTGGGAATATATCTTCCAGGCGCTAGTATGTTGTTAGGGTCAAGTGTTTTTTTGATCAAACTACTCAGTTTATTTTCACTATCAAACCGGTCATAGAACTCACTTTGATGATTTACGGGTAATCTGTATGGAAAAAAACCTTTATTCATACATTGATTGAGGAGTTCTTTATAACAAGCATTTGCCTTGACACTTTGATCAATTGAGCTATCTTTATCAAATAGGATCGGAATGGATGAATTTAGTGCGCTTGTACTTACGGTGGATAGTGTAATCATAGGCTCAATTTCCATTGTTAGACATATATGGTTTACTGTATTAATAAACAGTCTAATACTCTGAGCATCAAAAGGGATAATTGGCGAAAACCAAACGATTCCTATGCGGTCTTTTATTGGGTGATATTTTTTGTCTTCATTTAGGATGTTCTTTTCTGAATAACTTAGATTTAGTTCTTTATTAGAAGGAATTCCTCTGAGCATAGCATACGTCTCGTTAACCATATCTAAATCAAAAAAAGAAAATGTTTCTGATAAATATTTGGTTTTATTCCACAAATTGAGTTTAGTGGAATCTATAAATACTTTATCACACTTTATTTTTTTTAGACTTTTCTTTAGTTCCTTTTTAATAGCGTTAGACACTGATTTTGGAGCATAAATAGCTCCCATAATAGTCCATTCTTTTATTCCATATTGTGAGGCAATCTCTCTAACTTCTTCATCTGTCAATACTGTTGTAGCAGCTGCTTTATAATTTAAACGAGTAGAAAGCATTCTTCTCATACTCATGATATTAATTCCTGATACTACTCCTGAATAAGTTTGTATAAATTCTTTGATAATGGGGATAAATTGATCGAGCTGATTATCATCTATTCCAATATTAAAAAGCTGTAGATACGATGGTATTTTTGCTAATTTTATTGATGCTTCATATACTACACCATAATTAGATTGACTAAAAATCATATCTAAATATGGACCAACACCCCATTTGTATTTAGAATCTAAGTCTTTTAGTCCTACCTCTGCTAAACTAGATTGGTATATAGAACCATCCGGTAAAACTGCTTTTAGACTTATAAGTGACTCTGAGTGATCATAAATAGGTGCTATTCCATATCCT
The DNA here is from genome assembly GCA_963768325.1 of uncultured Flavobacteriaceae bacterium. GTDB lineage: Bacteria > Bacteroidota > Bacteroidia > Flavobacteriales > Flavobacteriaceae > Aquimarina. The sequence goes on from CAVYIL010000205.1 coordinate 4,312, forward strand.
CTTTCTAATAAATTACCTAAAATATTTCCTTCTGGTCCTGCTCCTGTTGTAGGCACCATATAGGCGTAATTATTTTCTTTTAAAAATTTGTATAATTGTTCTTGATTTAACCCTGGTCCAAAAGTTAATATACCATCTTCTTCGTTAAAAGAAATTACTCCAGGCATACGGGATAAATTTAAGATGCTTTTTGTATCATCAGAATTAGCAGTAGCGCTACCATATCCCCAATTATTTCCAGAGGATACTGGGTATATGGATGTTTTATTTTGTTGACAATTTTGTAATATCGTTGTTATTTCTTTATAATTTTTAGGATAAAAAATATTATATTCTTTCTCTAAATTATCTATACATCTCTCTAAAGTAATACTTTCCATAGTTATATTCTTTTTGAATTGGTTAATACAAGTACTAAAAACCTCCGTCTTACTTAAAGATATTTATAAATTTAGAATCTAAAAAAATAATATTCGCTTAAGATATAATTAGCTGCTGTATTTAGTGAAGTATGTGGTTTAAGGAATGCCTTTTTCCTTATAAATTTATCACAATAAAAGACACTTAATAGTTAATATTTTATAAACATTTAGGAATAAATCGTATATTCATAAAGCTAAAATTACAACCTATATACTGACTGACTTAAAAAATTATGATTTAACAGACACTTTTATTTAGCTCATAACCAAATATTACCTTTAGATGAAAAATATATTGATTTATTCGCTTATCGGTTTTACTATACTTTCGATTATATCTTGTAAGCAAAAAAAAGAAAAACAAGTTGAAAATCTAAAAACCGAACTTAAAGAAGAAACTAATGCTATTAAACTATCAACTATTGATTTTGGAGACTTTGGCAATCGATATATAACAAAAATAGATATTGGATTAAAAAAAGAAATTCCTGTAATGATACATGGTAATGCTTCAGGATATCTCTACATTACACATGAAATTGCCGAAAGTTTAAATTCTGGTAAACCAATTACTAAAATTAGTGATTTTGGATATAGTTCTAAAGGAATGGGAATTACATCTGTATCCGATCTAGTTATCGGAAATCAAACTTTCCCTAAAATTGAAAAAGTAACTGTTTTAGATTGGCCTAATAAAAGTTCATATCAAGGACCTAAAGGAATGTTAGGGCTAGGTTTTTTAGTTAAAGAAAATGTAATTCTGAATTTTGTTACTGATGAAATGGTTCTGGGTAACAAAATATCTAATCAACCCAATCAAAAGTTATTAGACATCGGATATAAATCTAGTTCGTTTATAATTGAAAATAACAAAGCTATTATGAATGTTTATTTTGAAGTTCTTGGAAAAGAAATACCTGTTATTGTTTCAACTGCTTGGGTAGAGCTAAATTTACACGCTCCTTTTTTTAAAGACAAAGTTAGATTAACAGAAAACACTTCAGAAGTCGTTAGCCCAAGTAATATTGTTGTTCCCATTCATAAAACCAATAGTATACGATTTGGTATTAATGGAGTTATGTTTGATAGTCCAGCGCTTCTTTATGACCAAGCAAAATATAGTAATATGCCTGAATCTGACTTAAAAACATATGCGATGATTGGTTATGATTGGATGAAAAAGTATTCTGCTATAATTGATTATGGAAACAAAATTCTATATTTCAAAAAAGAATGATAATCTATATTACTCTCTCTTTCTATATTATTATATTCAAATACAATAAATTCCATCTCCTAACGTATATTTGTTAAGCATTTAATAAATGTAGTATTTAGTTTTTTATAATTTTTTAATTTCAGTTAATCACTATCTCTTCATTTTTTAAATTAAAATCGATTTCATTACAAAATGAACATGATAATCTAGTTTTTATTATAAACGAAATAGTTACTATGTCCATTTATTTAAATAATTATTTATAAAAGTCACCAAATGAAAATATTAGTAACTGGAGGATTAGGGTTTATTGGCTCACATACAGTTGTAGAATTACAAAACAAAGGGTTTGAAGTTGTCATCATCGATGATTGTTCTAATTCATCTACTGATGTCTTAAAAGGGATAACAACTATTTCAGGAAAGGAACCTATTTTCGAGCAATTTGACCTAAGAGAGAAAACAAAGGTTCAAGTTTTTTTTAACCGTCATCAAGATATAATCGGAGTAATTCATTTTGCTGCTTCAAAAGCTGTTGGCGAAAGTGTTGAAAACCCACTTTTATATTACGAAAACAATATTACTACATTAATTTACATTCTTCAGGAGCTACAGAAAAAGGACAAAGCTAGTTTTATTTTCAGTTCGTCCTGTACCGTATATGGACAGGCAGACGAATTACCTATTACTGAAAATGCACCTGTAAAAATAGCTGAATCTCCTTATGGAAACACCAAACAAATTGGCGAAGAAATTATCAGAGATACGTGTAAAGTTAATTCGAACTTAAGTGCTATTGCTCTTCGTTATTTTAACCCTATAGGTGCGCATCCTTCCGCAGAAATTGGAGAATTACCCATTGGTGTCCCTCAAAACCTTGTGCCTTTTATTACACAAACTGCCATTGGTTTACGCAAAGAATTATCTGTATTCGGTGATGATTACCCTACAAATGATGGAACCTGTATAAGAGACTATATTCATGTTGTAGATTTAGCAAAAGCGCATGTTGTAGCTTTAGAACGTTTATTAAATAAGAATATAGACACAAACTATGAAGTTTTTAATGTTGGTACAGGTACAGGTAGCTCTGTTTTAGAAGTTATACGTTCTTTTGAACACGTTTCTAATAAAAATCTTAATTATAAAATTGTAGATAGAAGAGCTGGTGATATCACTGCTGCATATGCTAATACAACTAAGGCTAATGAGAAACTCGGATGGAAAGCAAAAAGCAGTTTAGATGAGGCATTATCTTCTGCTTGGAAATGGGAACAAAAAATTAGAAATTCTTAGCTTAAACAAAAAATTTAAGACATAAAAATCACTATCCTTTTTAATACAATATGAAGTGGTTTAAACTTTTATTATTCTTGCGAAAAAGAACATTTTATAGCGAATTGAAAAAAGTTTAAACCACTTCTATACCTAATCGAAGGCTTCAATTTCTTCTGTTGTCTTTTCCCAATCTTCCATTAACTTGACTAACTGGTCTTTTTTTCCTTGATAAGATTCAAAAAAGTTAGGTTTTGCTATAGTTTTATCATAATCAACTGCTAATTCTGTGTCAATTACTTTAATCTCCCTTTCTAATTTATTAATTTTAGATTCGATATTACTCAATTTATTAGTAAGCGATTTTAATTTTTTCTGATCTTGATAAGACTGCTTAGCAGATTCTTTTACCTCCGTTGGGGCTTTAACTGTTTTGTCTTTTTTTTCTACATCTCGCAAATTATCAATCCTCCTCTGATCCAAATAATAATCTATATCCCCTAAATATTCTTTAATCTTTTTATTTTTAAACTCATAGACTGTATTAGTCATTCCTTGTAAAAAGTCTCTATCATGGGACACTAAAATCAAAGTACCTTCAAAATTCTTTAAGGCTTCTTTTAATACATTTTTTGATTTAATATCCAAATGGTTAGTAGGCTCATCCATTACCAACACATTAAAAGGCTCTAAAAGCATTTTACAAAGCGCTAATCGATTACGTTCTCCTCCAGATAGCACTTTTACTTTTTTATCTACCTCATCCCCTCTAAACAAAAACGACCCAAGCATATCTCTAACCCTACTTCTAGTTTTTTCGTTAGCTGCATTAATCATAGTCTCTAGAATTGTCAATTCACCATCAAGATATTCAGATTGGTTCTGAGCAAAATATCCAATCTGTACATTATGCCCTAATTTAAATTCTCCTGAATAAGGAATTTCATTAACTATAATCTTTGCAAATGTAGATTTACCTTGACCATTCTGTCCTACAAAAGCTATCTTAGATCCTCGCTCAACTAATAAACTTACATCTTTTAAGATCTCGTTATCTCCATAATTTTTACCCAATTTTTCAGCCTCTATAACCACCCTCCCTGGCTGAATACTAATTGGAAAATTAATGTTCATTACCGCATTATCATCCTCATCAACCTCTATTCGATCAACTTTATCCAATTTCTTGATTAAAGATTGTGCCATAGAAGCTTTACTAGCTTTAGCTCTAAACTTTTCTATCAACTTTTCCGTTTGTTCTATCTGCTTAGATTGATTTTTCTGAGCTGCAAGTTGCTGTTCTCTCATTTCCTTTCGCAAAACAAGATATTGAGAATACGGTTTATTATAGTCGTAAATACGTCCAAGCGATATTTCTATTGTTCTATTCGTTACATTATCGAGAAACATTTTATCGTGAGATACAATAATTACAACCCCTGGATAATTTTTTAAAAAGTTCTCTAACCAAATGATAGACTCTATATCCAAATGATTTGTTGGCTCATCTAATAACAAAATATCATTATTCTGTAATAAAAGTTTAGCCAATTCTATACGCATACGCCATCCACCAGAAAAAGTATCTGTTAGTTTCTCAAAATCTTGTCTAATAAAGCCCAAGCCCTGTAAAACTCTTTCGGTTTCTCCTTGATAATTATATCCACCTAATATCTCATAATGATGTGTTAGATCACTTAAATCAGAAATAAGTTGATTATAACTTTCGCTTTCATAATCGGTACGTTCCGCTAATTGATGATTAATTTCATCAATCTCACGTTCCACTGTTTTAATTTCAATAAAAGCCTCATAAGCTTCATCCAAAACTGTTCTTCCTACCTCAAAATCAATATCTTGTTTCAGAAAACCAATTTTCACTTCTTTATCCATGGCAATTTGTCCAGAATCTGGTTCTTGTTCTCTGGATAAGATTTTAAGCATTGTAGACTTACCTGCCCCATTCTTTCCTACTAATCCAACTCGATCTCCAGCCCCTAATCTAAAGGTTATTTCCTCAAAAAGATATTCTCCTCCAAACGAAATTGATAAGTTATGTATGTTTAACATCAGCTATTTAATATTTTTGTGCAAAAATGACTAATTTTGTATTATTATAAAAATTACATTTAGTATGATGAAAGGAACCAAAATTTATAGCATTCTTACAGGTAATTGTCCTGTTTGTCAAGAAGAGAGTATGTATAAAATACCAAACCCCTATTCTAAAATAAGTAAAACCTTAAAAATGCATGAACGTTGTGGTCATTGTCAAACTAAATATAAAATCGAACCTTCTTTTTTCTATGGTGCAATGTATGTGAGTTATCCTGTAGGGATTGCGTTTGCAGTTGCTGCTTTTGTAATCTCTAATTTGTTTTTTAGCATCAATTTATTATCTACTTTTTTTATTATATCTGGTACAATGATACTATTTATGCCTATTATTATGAGATTAGCTAGAAATATCTGGATTAACTTTTTTCTGCATTATGACAACAAAAAAAAATTATCTTAACATTTCAAAACGTTTCACATCTATCTCTTTTTCTAATTGCTCTTTTTTTTCTATATGATTGTATAATTTTTGCGCCATTAAAGGAGCTGCTAAAACACCTCTACTCCCCAATCCATTTAGGATATGCACATTAGAATATCTATAATGCGTGCCAACCATAGGTCTTCGATCTTTAACAGTGGGTCTAATCCCCGCTTCTTGACTAATAACCTTATAGTCTACCTTTAAAAAACGTTTTAGCTTAGTTTCTAATTCTTCTCTAGCCGAATGAGTAACAACATCAGATTGATCTTGATTATCATAAGTTGCTCCTACTTTATATAAGTCACCTCCTAAGGGAATGATAAAAACAGAAGACTTTACTGCCTTTTCTAACTGTAATTCTTTTGATTGTATAATTATGTACTCTCCCTTATTGCCATATAATGGTAAATAATTAAAAAAAGGATTTTTCACTAATCCAAAACCATCTGTAAAAACAATATTTTTAGCTCTTACATCATTATATTCTACAAAACCATCTTTTACAATCACATTATCATAATTAAAGGATTCTTTTCTTAAGCATTGTTTTTCTTCCAATCTCTTCAAATAAGAAAGTAACAACCCTTTGATATCAACTCTTCCTGTATTATTAACTTTCCCATAATGATAAGGAATATCAAGAGCTTTATTAGTATTAAACAACAATTCTGTAGACAGCAATTCCTGTAAACCTTTTTTATCAGCAGCTTCGAACCATAAATTTTGTTCCTCTATAGAATTAAATCTCCTTAATACAGGAATATCATAAACAAAAGTTTGGTTTAGATCGTTAGCTATCCTTTTATAAAACGGAACTGCAACCTTAATTAGTTCAGATGCTTGCCAAGCTAATGTAAACCTTTTTAAAACTACAGGGTTATAAAGTCCCCCTGCAACTCTAGAAGACATTTGCGAATTATCCTCAAACACCAAAAACGTTTTATCACCCCTATCTAATTGATCAACAACAGATAAACCAGCTAATCCAAACCCAACAATTATATAATCAATCATAGTATAAAAAATAAGAAAACGTCCAATATATATTGGACGTTTATAATCTTAACAATCTATAAAGCTAATTAATAACTCCACATATCCATTTCAAAATTCCTAATACTTTCTTTTATACGCTCACTCTCCATCAACTGCATCAAAGCGTTATCAATAACGTATTCTTTAATCTCACGGTCACCTTGTATATTATCCTCTTTATATATAACCGAACTAAAGCGTCTAGCATTTAGAATATGGTCATACGTAAAAGGCATAGATGTATTTCTCCTGTTAAAAGCTTTAGATTTATGTAATATCTCTCTAGCATCTGGATAAAAAATCCAAAACAAAGGAACCATATCTGGTTGCTCGTCATCAATAAAATTAACATCAGGAGCAACAGGTGCCAATCCGATTAATCTATATCTTAATTCCCCTTGACGTTTATCAAAATACCAATATCCACGTATTTTGTATTCTGAAACATCAGCAGAAGATATATCTCTCGAATTTATATACTGAGAATCTACTTGTTCTCCCGCATTATACTGTTCAAATCCTAAATCCGTAGTATCAATCTTAGACAAAGTTGATTCTAAATCTTTAAAAGTTCTCTTCTCTGTAAAATATGAATCTGAATACATATTCTTAATTTTACCATTTCTAATATTGGTGATAAGGATGTCATATAAAGAACGACGATCAGAACCAATATTAACAGTATCTATTGGATAATATAATGGAAAATTAAGACGCTCATCTAGATCTATCGTTTCCCAAGTAGTTTTTGCCCATAAAACATCACGTTCATGCACATAACCATATTCCAATGGAAAATCATTATCATTTTTAATCTGTTCTTCAGTCTTTTTCCCTATATCATCAGGAGAATCAACATTCAATATATTTGCCTGACCATAAGAACATAACGAAAAGGATAGACCTAATACCGTTAATGCAAAATTTCTCAAATTCATAATCTTTAGTTTGTATTGTTAATTAGTTAACTCAACAATAACTGGAGATATTTTTTTTAATTTATACCCAGCATTATTAGTTAACTGTGCTTTGATATCAATAATCTGAACCGAAGATCCTCTTTTAGCTTTCTTTAAAACAGATTTAGCCCGAGAATTTAATCTTCCTCCAGAAACCGATACAGTTGGTTGACCATCAACTTTAAATTTAAAATTAGTTACTTTTAATTTTAAGTCAAAATCAAAGTCCGGTAAAATGGCTCCTATAGATGATTTTTCTATAGCACTTTTAGACATTTTTAATTCGCCATCTTCTCCCCTAACTGTTCCAACAGGTCTCGGGATATCCTTAATTCTAAATTTTTTACTATCCGAAACAGTTGTACCGTTAGGAAGCTTACCAGTAACTTTAATATTAACTTGACGGGCTTTTACGGTAGTTACATCCATAATATAATTCCCCGGTTTACTTCCTTTTCTTAAGCCTGGAGCCGATGCATTTACAGAGGGTACACCCGGAATAGAAATGGTCATCGGGTTCTTAACACCACGATAAACAACATTCATTTTATCGGCAGATATTACAGCACTATTAGGCTTAGGAATAACTGCATATGAGCTTTCGATAGGAATTTTCACAATAGAATCCCCCTCTTTAAACTGAAGTTCTCCTTTAATATCTCTCTCCCCAACATTTCCTGCAGAAAAGTTCAACATAATTTGTCCATTTTCTACCTTAGTTTGTTCCGTACCATTTACTACTACCTTAGTTGGTTTTAAAGTAGCATCAAAACGACCCAAAACAATCCTTCCTTTAAATTTTTCTCCACTAAAGAAAGCTGTTTTATCAGGTATAACAATAGCCTTATAATTACTAAAAGACAATTCTGTAGCTTGTTGTCCCGCCAATAATGCATTTAACACTTTACTTTCTGTAGTTTTAACATCAGATTGCATCTGAGTTAGTTTAGTAAGAGATGCCACTAATGGAAAGCCTTCAAAATTATATTTTAACCACTCTACATTTTGCCCATCTCTGTTCTTCATATCTGCTGTCGAAAAAGATTTATCTACATCATCTGCTACAACAGGATCTACTTCTTTAACAGATCGAATAGCCGAAGACACACCTTCTCTATAGACTTTCAATTTTTCAATAAATTCTTCAGCAGCTGGCGTATACTTACCGCTTATAAAAAATTTACCGTCTAATCGATCCGGTCTATCCATTTTTTCGTAATCAGTAGCATCTACCAACTCCCTAGTTAATTCTTCTTTTAATTTCTCTATGTAATCATTAAGGTCGTTAGAAAGAGCACTTATTTTATCAGCTTTTTCTTTTAATGGTCCATATTTTGCCGGTTGATCAGTCGCTTTAGTTGCTAATCCTGCCATAAATCCAGCATTACGTTCGGTAGAAATTGTATTAGACTTTGTCAATTTCTCGTTCATCAGCCCAAAGGCTGATAGTACTTCTTTAGACATATTTAATGCCATCATCGCTATAAAGACCAAGTACATCAAATTGATCATTTTCTGCCTTGGGGATAATTTTCCTCCTGCCATAATTTTTTAAATTTAGGTTTTTTGTAGTAGTTGTTTGATTAAGTGTTATATAATACTATATACTAGTTTCTATTCATAGCACTTAACATACCTCCATAAACCCCATTAAGAGATGACAGGTTGCTAGCCAAGCTTTCCATTTGATCCTTTAGCTTAGTTGCATTATCAGCAATAGCCTGATTTGCTGCTGCTTGTCTTGAAGAAGACTCTAACTGAACTTTATATAAACTATTTAAAGATTCTAGATGTGCAGCGGCATTAGTCATTTCTTCACTATATTTCTTTTGACCCTGTATAGCATCTACAGTAGGGGCTATGTTTTTAGCCGCGCCTTCAAAATTACGAATACTCTGACCCAGACTATCCATTAGAGAAGCATCTAGTTTTGCCTCCTTAAGCATTTCGTCTAACTTTTTAGACAGCATGCTATCTGCATCCTTTCTTTCTTGTTTTTCTTTTTTACTTCCTCCCGCTAACTCAGGATACACTAATGACCAATCTAATTCATTGTCTACTGGTTCAAAAGCAGAAACGGTAAATACCAATGCTTCTGTTATTAATCCAATTATTAACATTTCGTTTCCTAAAGGCCAGTGCATAATTTTGAACAACGCTCCGAGAATTACGACAGCTGCTCCCAGACCGTAGATCATGTTCATTAACTTCTTGCTTGATTTTGAATTTGCCATAATAAGTGGTTTTATTTTTTTAAAAGGTTAGGTTATTTAAAAAAAGGTTAGTAATTAAGTTTGATAGATAAATTTTGGGGCTTATTTGTTTCTTGTATTATCTTCTCCAGTAACGTCAGTACCCATATAATCCTGAACAGTTCTGAATCCAATATAACTTCTTGCTGAATCTGCATATTCATAATCTCTAGTACCTACTTGTAGGAAGTAAGCAACATCTTTCCATGATCCACCACGTACTACTTTACGCTTATTTTGATCATCATTAACGTTTGGATTCATTGAAGACACATATTCGTATGCAGCAGGATCATATGATGACTGTACCCATTCTGATACATTTCCTGCCATATTGTATAAGTTATAATCATTAGGGTCATACGCATCTGCCTCTACTGTATACAAAAAGTTATCGGCTGCATAGTTTCCTCTTAATGGTTTAAAATTAGCAAGGAAACAACCTCTATCATTAAGCGCATAAGGTCCTCCCCACGGATAAGTAGCTGAAGCCAAACCTCCTCT
>CAVYIL010000206.1:0-4132 GCA_963768325.1 uncultured Flavobacteriaceae bacterium
GGACCGCTATTTAAATATTTATAGGTACACCAAACGGCAAAGTCTGCATTGGAGTCATGTAGTTGTAATGGCAGGTTACCGGCTCCATGGGCAAGATCAAAACCTACTATACATCCTTTTTTGTGTCCTAGTTTGGTTATTTTGTTTATATCGAAAACTTGTCCTGTGTAATAGTTAGGACTTCCTAATAGGATTAATGCTATTTGTTCTCCGTCTTTTTCGATTTTAGTTTCAATATCTTCGGGTCTGATTAATACTTCTCCTGGTCTTGCTTTTAGTTCTAATAATCCGTTTTCATAACCGTGAAATTTTAATTGTGATTCTATTGCATATCTGTCTGATGGGAAAGCATCGGATTCTATCAAAATTTTATATCGTTTATTGGTTGGGCGGTAAAATGAAGCCATTAGTAAATGAAGGTTAACACTTAGTGTGTTCATTACGATTACTTCAATAGGTTTAGCACCTACTACTTTGGCCATTTTGTTTGTTAAGTTTTCATGATAAGTTAGCCAAGGTTTTTTGGCGTCTGTATGACCTTTTACTCCTAGGTTTTTCCAGTCTTCTAATTCTTGTTTTATGTAATTTTCGGTAATTTTTGGTTGTAGTCCTAAAGAGTTACCGCATAAATAAATAGATGGGTTACCATTTGTTTGTTTAGGTATGTGAAATTTATCTCTATATGATTGTAAAGAGTCTTCTTTGTCAAGATTTAAAGCATAATCCAAGGTGTTTTTCATTTTATTTCTTGTTTTTGTTTTATTCTGTTGTAAAATTTTTCTGTTTCTGATCCGTATAACCATCTTACGACATTGTCATTCCATATTTCGTTATATTGATTTTGGTTAATAATCTTTTCTTGTAGTGCTAGGTCTAATAGTTTGCCTGGTAACGAGGATTGTTGTTCGTTTTTCATTTCTCCTAATGGGTAGGGGTCGTCTAGTCCGGAAATGATTTGGTTTGTTCCATTAAGACGCTTAATCATTAATTCTAATGAAAAGGTGTCGTGAACAAGTGTGTCAAAAAAAATATTTTTATGACCTACTGCTTTTCTTGGTCTTTCTTTTCCTGTAAATAGGTCGGGTCGACCGTCGAAGCCTTGTATTCTTCTACCTAGATTCATGTGGCTTAATTGCCCTCCGTGTGCAAAACATACTCTGATATCTGGGTATTTGTCGTAGTATCCATTTAGGGTATAGAAGTGATATGCATCTGCACATTGTGCTAGCATCCATATTAGGTGAAATCTCCAAGATGTATTTTCTAGCATTATAAATTTTTCGCCATCATATGGGTGTATTTCTATTGCTAGTTTGTATTTGTTTGCTAGTTCTAATATGGGTTCTATGTCTTCACTGAATATTCCTTTCCAAGTTCCTGTAGTATCCATATAGTGAGTAGGTAGGCATAATACTTGTAGATTTAATTCTTCTACGCATCGTTCTATTTCCCATAGGGCTCCTTGTATAAATCCTGAGTGTATTACAAATCCGCAAGTGAACTTGTCTGGGTGGTCGTGTTGGATTCTAGCATTAAAATCGTTCTGAAAACGAAGTGCTTGCTTCATATCTTCCCATTTTAGTCCATTACCGTATAATTGGGATAAGTTTAATACTACAGAATGATCGATATTGTTTTGATCCATCCATTCTAGTTTTTCTTTTAGGAAAAAACTTTCGTCTGTAATGGGTCGAGTCCAATTTTTTTGACTCATAAATTTTTTATCTTTATTAATCCAAAATATACCCTTTTCTTTCATGAAATCAGGTACTTCTTCTGGATATGGAAGTAAATGGGAGTGACCGTTAATTCTCATAATATTTAGTTTATAAGTTGAATTATTTTTAGATATATTATTTTATTTTTTTTGCGGTGGTTCCATAGTGGTTCCACAAACTTTACAGGTTTTTAAATTTTCATTAGAATAAAATCTTTCAAATATAATGGGCATGTCGGTTACTATATTTTGTAGTGTAAAGGGTTCTCTGTACAGTTCGGTATTACAGTTTTCGCAATACCATATTAAACCATCTTCTATGCCTTCTGCTCGTTTTTGTTCTAATACCAAGCCTATTGTATTTTCTCCACGTTGTGGAGAGTGGGGGATATTAGGTGGTAGGTAATATATTTCTCCTTCTTTTATGTGTATGTCTTTTGGTATTCCTTTGTCTATTATTTTTAATATAATATCTCCTTCTATTTGATAAAAAAATTCAGGTGTTTGGTTGAGGTGGTAATCTTTTCTAGAATTAGGTCCTCCTACTACCATTACGATGTAGTCTTCGTTGTATATTGTTTTGTTTCCTACGGGTGGTTTTAAGGCATCACGGTTGTCTTCAATCCATTTTTTAAAATTGATAGGAGAAAATAATTTTGTCATGGTACTTTATTTTAAAAGTTAATCAATTATTCTAAATATTCTATACAAACATTCTTAGTTTCTGTAAAAAAACGAAGTGCTTCATTGCCGCCTTCTCGTCCTACACCAGAATTTTTCATACCTCCAAAAGGTGTTCTTAAATCTCTTAATAACCAAGTGTTAATCCAGATTATTCCGGATTCTATTTTTGCTGCCATGCGATGTGCTCGATTGATGTTTTGTGTCCAGATGGTTGTTGATAATCCATAATCACTATCGTTAGCGATGTTTAGTATTTCTGTTTCTCTATCAAAGGGCATAATGGTTACTACGGGTCCAAAAATTTCTTCTTGATTGGTTCGGCATTTGGGAGGAAGTCCTTCAATTACTGTTGGTTCTATAAACCATCCTTTTTCATGTCCTTGTGGAGTGACTGGTTTACCTCCACAAAGTAGTGTTCCGCCTTCTTCTTTTGCTAGTTTAATATAGGATATTATTTTGTCAAAATGGGGTTTAGATACAATGGCTCCTATTTTAGTGTTATTGTCTAATGGATTGCCTACTGTCATATTCTTTACTGCATGGACAAAATCTTTTTTAAATTTTTGGTATAGTGGTTTTTCTACAAATATTTTAGAGCCGCATAAACAGATTTGACCTTGATTGGCAAATGAGGATTTTATGGTTGTTTTTAGCATTTTATCGTAGTTACAATCTGCAAAAATGATATTTGGGTTTTTACCTCCCATTTCTAATGAATATTTTTTGAATAAAGGTGCTGCTTTTATTGCTATGTCTGCACCTACTTTGGTGCTTCCTGTAAAGGATATTGCTTTTATTTCTGGATGGCTACTTAATATTGCTCCTGTGTTTTTACCTTGACCATGTACTATGTTTAGTACGCCTTTTGGAAGTCCTATTTCTATGCATATTTTGGATAGTAAATGTGCTGTCATCGGAGTGATTTCTGATGGTTTGGCTATAACGGTATTACCTGCTGCTAGGGCTGGTGCAATTTTCCAACTGAATAGGTATAGTGGTAAGTTCCAAGGGGATATGCATCCGACAACTCCTAGTGGTTTTCTTAGTGTATAGTTTATTGCTCTGCCATTCATTTCGTGTGATTCTGAGGCAAATTGCTGTATTGCTGTTGCAAAAAATCGAAAATTACTTGCTGCTCTGGGGATGTCTACTGTTTTTGCTAACCATAATGGTTTTCCGTTATCAATGGATTCTGCTAGTGCTAATGCGTCTAGGTTGTTTTCTATTGTTTTAGAAATACGCATTAGATAATCGTGTCTTTCTTCTATTGTTGTTGCAGACCAGGTTGGAAATGCTTTTTGTGCTGCTTTTATTGCATTATTAATATCTGATTTGTCAGAGTCTGGTACTTGGGTATATACATCACCAGTTGCAGGATTAAATACGTCTATGTATTTATTGTTATTAGGTTTTTTTAATGTTCCGTTTATATAGTTCTGTATTGCTTCCATTGTATGGTGACTATTAATGAAGTGGTTTAAACTTTCTTTAATTAGATGAAAAGTAGAAGCCTAATTCTTTTTTTAATTCTTTTGGTAATTCGGGTAGTTCTGATCTTGGTATTAGCAAGGTCGAAATGTTATGTAAATCTGTAAAGAATTTGTGTTTATCTGCTGTTTCATTTAAGTAATCATGTCCTGATGATCCACCTGTTCCTATTTTTTTACCTACCATGCGTAGTACCATTTGTGCGTGTCTATATCGCCAAGTGGTAAATTGTGCATCAATTTC
>CAVYIL010000207.1:0-9144 GCA_963768325.1 uncultured Flavobacteriaceae bacterium
AGGATCATAGGCCACACCAACTGGTCTGTAATCGCCAACCCGATCATTACCTTTTTCCACACCTGTTTCCCAGGAAAAATTTAAAGATTCCAAATAGTCGATTCGATCAAATTGATCAGCAAAGCCAGCCGTGCTCATATATTTGAAATTAAACAAATTGGAGATATCCACAAACAATTGAATGTTAAAGAGACTAAACCTTAGCGATTTAGTCAATCTTAAATCTACAAAATACCAATCCCTCCATTGGATATTATCCACAACACTTGGATTATTATATGGATTATATGTATCGTGGGGTAGTTGATGTGAAATTCTTTCTCTTTAGAATGGGAAAACTTTTTGCCTAATCCCCAGAATATTTATGTGAGCCGAAAAGAGGCTCTGTTGCAAATTTTCATTTTAGTCTATTTTATTGACTTTTTGTGATTTGTAATATTCTGTTTAATAAAGTTTTTTTTAAAAAAGTATTTGTGTTTTTTTATCAAAAACTAAACTTTGCAACAGAGCCATAAAGATATACTCTAAAAAATTAAGAAAAATATTGTCCTAATACAAACTTTGCAACAGAGCCCATTACACCTTATTAAACATCTATTCAGGAGATCTTCCATGAATTTCCTCGAATAAAGTATCAAAATTATCTCGTAAATGGGAGTTTAGTTTTTTTCGATAATCATCCTTTAGCCAACTTAAAAAATTATAAGTACTTCTACTTATACATTTAGCATAACTTTGTATTCTATGGTCAATATCTTCACCTAGTAATTTTGCTAATGCTAAGGCATCATAAACATCCTCACTATTCTCTACACATATTATAGAGTGATGGGCTATAGAACGCTCTAATACAACCTTAGAAGACTCTCCTTTTTTAACTGATTCTATATAAGTATCTTTAATACTAAAACTAACATCATCAGAATTAGCAAACTCTGATCTTATAGCTGCTGGCATTTCGTATCCAAAACGATTTTCTATTTCTTCATCATTTAATAGATTCTCTAAATAATAACTAGGTGATCTAAATATTTTTTGCCAATCCAAATCAGCTCCCCAAGGACCAAAACGATATAAATTATTTCCTAAATCTATTACAGAAAATTTAGATTTATTTTTGAGAATACGAGAACCTCGACCTATCATTTGATAATACAATGCTAGTGATTTGGTAGCTCGATTAAGTATAATCGTATCTACAGTTGGTTCATCAAATCCTGTGGTAAGTATACTTACAGATGTTAAAATAGCATTTGGTGTACGTTTAAACCAATCTAAAATCTGTTTTCTTTGTTTTTTAGTTGCCGTATTATCTAAATGCGCTATAGGCAACCCTGCCGTTTTGAAAGTGTCATATACATATAATGATGTATTGATCCCGTTATTAAAAATTAACGTTTTTTTCCCTTTAGAATGTTTTTCATATGCTGATAATAATTTATTAAGCATATCATTGTTAGTATATAAATCTTCAGAAGATTTCACCGTATAATCTCCATTAGAACCAACTTCCAAAGAAGTTAATCCTACATTGTAGGAGAACGTTTCTGCACGCGCCAAAAACTCGTTTTCTATTAAAGATTCTATAGTTTCACCGACTATCAACTCATTGTAATTATCGGTCATAGGCAACTTGATATTTGAGCTCAAAGGAGTTGCTGTTACTCCCAAAATAAAAGATTTCTCAAAAAACTTAAATAATTTAGTAAAGGAGTTATAATGAGCCTCATCAATAATGACTAAACCAATGTCGGATATATCAAGTTTATCTTCATTTAATCGATTATTTAACGTCTCTACCATTGCTACGAAGCAACTATACTTTTCTTGATCATCAAGATTAGCTTTACTATCAACTATTTTATTTAAAACTCCAAATTCTGATAACATCTTAGAGGTTTGCTTACACAACTCAATACGGTGAGTTAAAACTGCCACCTTTTTATCATGATGCTTAAGATATTGTCTTACTATTTCAGAAAATATAACTGTTTTACCCCCACCAGTTGGTAATTGATATAATAAATGGTAATCTTCAGGACCTTCTTCGAAACATTTAAAAATCTTATCTATGGCTAATTTTTGATAACTATATAAATCTTTACCCGTTTTTCTTTCTTCTAGTTCTATATCAGACACCGACATATAATCGCATTTTTTTGGAGTGCAAAACTAATATCTTTCTAGGATTTTAGCGAATGTTTAAGGTGTAAATATAAATTTCTTTTTTGAGCGTTCAACCAAATACACCAACAACAACCTTGTTATCAACAATATACAGACTTATTTTTCGAAATTAATAACATCAATAATACGAAGTATAACTTATCAAATCATACAGAATTAAAGGGTTTATGCTGGTTTATACTACGAATATGCTAATTTTTGAAACCATTATAACAGCAGATTTAGACATTACTTTATAACTTTGTTTTATTTGTGGAAAACTCAAGTTTGATTACCCACTATATTTGACATAGAGTCACAAAAAAATAAATGATATAATATTACCATGTTTACAAAAATTAACGCATTTTTGCGAAATATCAAATCTTTAGTCATTTAAGCAACATATGAATATAGAAAGAGAATTACACAAACGTAGTGGCTCAGTATGTGAATTATCCGGAGAAACTGAAAATTTAAAAGTATACGAAGTTCCTAAATCTCCGAGGACTGGACTGGATTCTCATATACTTATTTCTCAGACTTGTTTAGAGCAAATAGAAAATCCTGAAAAAATGAATCCCAATCATTGGCGATGTTTAAATGATAGTATGTGGAGCGAAATTCCTGCTGTGCAAGTGATGGCTTGGAGAATGCTCTCTCGGCTAAAATCAGAAGGATGGCCTCAGGATTTATTGGATATGTTATATATAGATGAAGACACCTTATCTTGGGCTCAGGCTACTGGAGAAGGAAAGGATTCTACCACAGAAATAAAACACTTAGATTCTAATGGTGGCTTGCTACAAGCCGGGGATAGCGTTGTGTTAATTAAAGATTTAAATGTAAAAGGTGCTAACTTTACTGCAAAACGTGGTACTACCGTGCGAAATATCTCTTTAGTTCACGATAATCCTGAACAAATAGAAGGTCGTGTAAGCGGTCAACAAATTGTTATTTTAACAAAGTTCGTGAAAAAATCATAGGATTTTATACAATAAACATACTACACAAAAACTATTGCATAACCCTAAGCAAAGGTATTGGCATTTCTACACCCTCAAACAAAAATCGTTTGTGAACCTGTTCTTTAAGCTTACATTTCATTTTAAACTCTTGGAAAGGTTCTGATATCCATATGTATGCTCTAATATGTATATAAGATTCAAAAACCTCTATCACCCTCACATCTATTGATTGATCTCCTGTACTTTCGCTACTATGATGATGTGCAATATACTCTAGGGTTTCTGCTTCTTCATTAATTATTCTACGAACCAAATCTATATCGGCATTTAATCCTATCTTAAAATTATTAAAACTTAGAATCATGCTATCTTCAATAGTATGGTTTAGGATAGACTCAGTACTAATAATGGAATTAGGTATAATCAACCTTTTGTTTTCAAAAGTATTAATTACGGTATGTCGCAAAGTTATATCTACAACTATCCCAACTCTTTCTACATCTAATTTTATATAATCTCCTATTCTAAAAGGTTCAAAAATTACTATAAAAACTCCAGCTATCAAATTAGAAATTGCTGCCTGAGCTGCAAAACCAATAATAGCTGCTAATATTCCTGCTCCAGAAAATATAAATGCTGCTTGTCTTCGTAAAAAAGGAACTGTGCCTATTATTACAATAAATGCTATTAGAAGAAAAAGAAATTGTACTGAATTTTGTATAAATTTTAGACTAGTTATACGGTAATTTCCTTTTTTTTGTTTTGAATCCACTAATACAAGCAACTTTCTAAATAGTAAAGAAAATACCCAACTTATAATAATGATAACGATTATATATAACAAACCCTCTATATAATCTGTATTTATTTTTGTTTTTAAAAACTCTATCATTTTACAAATTAACAATTTTAGTATCACTGTTTCTCTAAAATTAAACAAACTTTAAGAAATACAATTAATACCGATTTATCTAAAATAGAGTTATTTGGTCACTGTCTCCTCTAGTAATTGTTTTATCGTCTGTATTCTTATTATCCACATCAACAGAAGTACCTAAAGTTACATCCTCACCATCAATAACTATATTATTATCAATACTTTGCATTTCTTCTTCATAAGGCAGAGAATCCAATAAATTAATTTGTTTAACTTTTTCTGACGTCAATTGATTACCTAAAGCTTTGATTCCTTTAATAGAAATAAACTCTTCTAGATTAATCACATCACTAGGTTTTTGATCTTTTCCTCTATGTTTATAGTAAGCTACTTCGGCTACTGGCAAATAATCAACTGAAATTATCTCTAAATAAGATTTAGGATGATCCGATATAAAAATTTCTTCACGTTCAGGGTTTTCAATCAAAAATCGTTTAACATAGAATTTTTCTTTCTCTCCATCCCAATAAATAGCAGAAATAGGTTTTTTAGGATTCCATTTTTCCAAAATGATCATATCAGGATCAAAATGGACTGTCATTTCTGGGATTATAGTCTTAACAATTCCCTTTTGGGTAATTATTAATATACGGTCATGTCCTTTAAACTCTCCTAACAACTCCCCTCTCCCATCGACATTAAGTCTCTGAACTGCATCATCAAACCATATTTTCCGAGGTTTTAATGTAGACACACCTTGTTCTTTTAGCTCTACTTTTTTGATATTATACTTGGATACAATATTTCCTTTAACCCCTCGTCCTTTAATTAACAAATCTGCAAAATTAAGGTCGAATTTTAGTTTTTTAACACTCCCTACTTGGCGTAAAAATATGGTAATTACTTCTGCCTCTCCATTAGGGTTAGCAGAGAAATAAATAGTTTTGGACCCTTTCTTACCTTGTGTTAAATCGTATTCTTTATCCCTTGTTACTCCAGATACATTAAATCGTTTTACATAAGACGCTCCTCCTTTACCATCTTGATAAATCATATTGTAAATTGTACGCTTATCCTTCTTTTTGAATACTGCTACATGAATAATATCTTTTCCTATAAAAGTTTTTGCATCGACTTTGGTAACAAACATCTTACTTTCTCTTGTAAAACATATAATATCATCTATATCCGAACAATCCGTTACATATTCGTCTTTTCGTAATGAAGTTCCTACAAATCCTTCTTCGCGATTTACGTATAACTTAGTGTTACGAATAACTACTTTAGTAGCTTCAATATCATCAAATAAACGTATTTCTGTTTTGCGTTCCCATCCTTTACCATAAGTATCTTTCAGCCTTTTAAAATGAGCTATTGAATAATCAATAAGATGTTCTAAGTGATATTTTATTACCGTTATTTGTTCCTCTAAAGCTTCTATTTTTTGTTGCGCTTTATCAATATCAAATTTAGATATTCTTTTTATACGTATTTCGGTAAGCCTTACTATATCTTCCTCATTTACTGCACGCTTAAGATGTTTTATGTGTGGCTGTAATCCTTTGTCTATGGCTAATATTACACCTTCCCAAGTTTCCTCTTCTTCAATTTCTCGATAAATACGATTTTCAATAAATATCCTTTCTAACGATGCAAAGTGCCATTGCTCTTGTAATTCATCTAATTGAATTTCTAATTCACTTTTTAATAATTCTACTGTATTGTCGGTAGAACGACGTAACATTTCTGAAACTCCTATAAAATTGGGTTTATTATCTTCAATGACACAGCCTAGAGGAGAAATGGACACTTCACAGTTTGTAAATGCATACAATGCATCTATTGTTTTATCAGGTGAAATGCCCGATGGAAGATGGATTAATATTTCCACTTTTGCTGCGGTATTATCTTCTATTTTTTTAACTTTTATCTTTCCATTTTCATTTGCTTTGAGGATAGAGTCTATTAAAGTAGTAGTAGTAGTAGAAAATGGGATTTCGTTAATAACCAGCGTATTTTTATCTAATTGAGAAATTTGCGCACGAACTCTAACCTTGCCACCTCTGTTACCGTCATTATAATTTGTAAAATCAGCAATACCAGCAGTTGGAAAATCAGGTAATATAGTGAACTTTTTACCTTGTAAATGTTTTATAGAAGCATCTATTAATTCTATAAAATTATGTGGTAACACTTTAGTACTTAATCCTACTGCTATTCCTTCGGCTCCTTGTGCTAATAGTAATGGAAATTTAATAGGCAGGTTAATGGGTTCCTTCTTACGTCCATCATAAGACAATTGCCAGTTAGTAATTTTTGGATTATATACCACATCGAGTGCAAACTTAGATAACCTTGCCTCGATATATCTAGAAGCTGCTGCTCTATCACCCGTGAGGATATTACCCCAGTTACCTTGCATATCAATCAGTAGTTCTTTCTGACCTACTTGTACCATCGCATCAGCAATACTAGCATCACCATGTGGGTGATACTGCATGGTATGCCCTACTATATTGGCTACCTTGTTATACCGACCATCATCTAAATCTTTCATGGAATGAAGAATCCTTCGCTGAACTGGTTTTAAACCATCTTCTATTGCTGGAACTGCTCTCTCTAGAATGACATAAGAAGCATAATCCAGAAACCAATCCTTATACATTCCTGATACTTTGGTAATTACCTCTTGTACCTCGTGATTTTCACTCATTGAATCAGAATGTAGTTCTTCGTTTTCTTCTTCTATATTCATACCTAATACTGGAGTACATTTTTGTTATTAATCATTAAAGTTCTTCTTCGATTGTATCTAACTCTATCTTAAGATTATTGATTATAAACTCTTGTCTTGTTGGTGTATTTTTACCCATATAAAAAGACAACAATTCTTCTATAGATTTTTCTTTGTCTAGCATTACAGGATCCAAACGTATATCATCACCTATAAAATGTACAAATTCATCAGGTGAGATTTCTCCTAATCCTTTAAATCGAGTAATTTCTGGTTTTCCGGATAACTTTATAATAGCATCCCTACGCTCTTGCTCAGAATAACAGTAGATGGTTTCTTTTTTATTTCGAACTCTAAATAAAGGAGTTTGGAGAATAAATAAATGCCCTTCTTTTATCAATTCTGGAAAAAATTGTAAAAAGAAAGTTATTAATAATAATCGTATGTGCATACCATCTACATCGGCATCTGTGGCAATAACAATATTATTATATCTTAGATCCTCCATTGATTCTTCGATATTAAGTGCTGCCTGTAAAAGATTGAATTCCTCATTCTCATACACTATTTTCTTACTCATATTATAACAGTTTAGCGGTTTTCCGCGTAAACTAAAAACAGCTTGAGTATTAACATCTCGTGATTTTGTTATAGATCCACTTGCAGAATCTCCCTCTGTAATAAATAGGGTGCTTTCTAGATTTCGTTCATTCTTACTATCTGTTAGATGTACACGACAATCTCTTAGCTTTTTATTGTGTAAATTAGCTTTTTTAGCTCGTTCTTTTGCTAATTTCCTAATTCCAGACAATTCTTTTCGTTCTCGCTCTGCTTGTAAAATTTTTCGTTGGAGTTTTTCTGCTACTTCAGGGTTTTTATGTAAAAAATTATCTAGTTCGGTTTTTAAAAAGTCATTAATATAGGTTCTAACAGTAGGTAAATCTCCTCCCATATCTGTAGATCCTAATTTGGTTTTTGTTTGACTTTCAAAAACAGGTTCCATTACTTTGATACTTATAGCAGATACTATTGATTTTCGAATGTCACTGGCTTCATAATTTTTGCCATAATATTCTCTAATTGTTTTTACTACAGCTTCTCTAAACGCAGCTTGATGCGTTCCTCCTTGTGTTGTATGCTGTCCGTTAACAAATGAATGATATTCTTCGCTATATTGGGATTTACTGTGTGTTATCGCTACTTCTATATCTTCTCCTTTGAGATGTATGATATTATATAAGCGATCATCTTGGTGAATACTGTCAGAAAGTAAATCTTTTAATCCATTTTCTGAAAAATATTTTTCACCGTTGAATATTATTGTTAGACCTATATTAAGGTAAACATAATTTTTTAGCATCTTAGCTACGTACTCATTTCGGTACTTATAATGCTTAAATATTGTTTCATCTGGTATAAAAGACACCTTGGTTCCTCTACGTCTTGAGGTCTCATCTAATATTTCCTGATTAGTTAGATTACCTTTTTCAAATTCTGCAGATGCAGATTTTCCATCTCTATTAGACTCTACTCTAAAAAATGCAGATAATGCGTTAACAGCTTTGGTTCCTACTCCATTAAGCCCTACTGATTTCTTAAAGGCACGGGTATCGTATTTACCACCAGTATTCATTTTAGAAACAACATCTACCACTTTCCCTAACGGAATTCCACGACCATAATCTCTAACTATAACTTTGTTTCCTTGTATAGAAATCTCTATGGTTTTACCAGCACCCATTACATACTCATCGATAGAGTTATCGAGTACTTCTTTTACTAAAATATAGATTCCATCATCTGCAGAAGATCCGTCTCCAAGTTTACCGATGTACATTCCTGGACGCAAACGAATATGTTCTTTCCAGTCAAGCGATCGTATATTATCTTCAGTATATTTGGTTTCTTGACTCATAAATATTGGGTAGAATGCCTGCTAATATATGACTTCATCGAGAGAATTAAAACTGTACTGCTACAAAGTAATTAACAAATGTTATTCTTATATTGTTGATTGTTTGTATTAGAGAAAATTGAGATTGTTTTGATTATTGTTGTTAAAATTTAAACCTCTTTATTTTCAAATAATGTAATAAAATCAAGAGATTATATTTTAATTTAAAAAAAATGAAAACTTAAGTTTTATTTATAAATTGACTAGATTACTTTTATAACAAATATTAACTAACATTAAATATAAATTTATGAATATTACATTAGATCAAGCAGATAAAATTATTAGTGCTGCAAAAGAAAAGGCTATTAAATTAAATACTAAAATGAATATTTCTGTTGTAGATGCAGGAGCTAACCTATTGGCTTTTGTAAGAATGGATGGAGCTTGGTTAGGTTCTGCTGATATCTCAATAAAAAAGGCTAAAACTGCTCGTTATTTTGAT
>CAVYIL010000208.1:0-9732 GCA_963768325.1 uncultured Flavobacteriaceae bacterium
AATGTATTGCTGATTATGTTTTTCTCATCTAAATAGATATAAAAACAGTCTTGCTTAGTTTGTAAATTGCCCAATTCTTTAAAATCAACAATATCAAAATGAGTTAATAGTCCTTCTGGCAAAATTGAAGAAATTATTGAAAAATTCATTCCATTTTTTATGCAAACTTAAGGATTCTCCCCAACTTTTTTATGTGACCCAAAACAAAGCTTCTAAATATGACAGTCTTTAATACCGTGGTTAACAGTTTAAATTATCACTTAGAAACTATTTTGAATTTCTTTATAAAAAGACATACAAATGCAAATGCAGAATCTTTTAACTCCAAGATAAAGTTGTTTAGAGCAAACTTAAGAGGGGTAGTTGATGTGAAATTTTTTCTCTTTAGAATGGAAAAACTTTTTGCCTAATCCCCAGAATATTTATGTGAGCCATTATTTCTTTAAAATCCTAGTATAGTCTTTATGGGATTTACTATAAATAATTGATCCGCTAATTTTTTTAATATTATGGTATAACATTAATTTGAAGATAGCATAAGGAATAAATATATAGTTACTGAAGAGTTAGTAACTATATGGGAAATAGTCAATTGTTACCAATCCCCCTGTGTTTTGAATAACAGGGGGTGTTTTTTGAATCTCTATGTAGTTTGTAATTCTAATAGTCCGTTTGTCTTTTTTACACCTTCGGCACTTGTAGAAAGGGCTGATTTTTCAGCATCACTTAATTCGATATTTACTATTTTTTCAATTCCATTTCTGCCTAATATAACAGGTACACCAATACATAAATCATTTAATCCATATTCTCCTTCTAATAGTACAGAACAAGGGAATATTTTCTTTTGATCACAAGCTATAGCTTGAACCAAACTAGATACAGCCGCTCCGGGAGCATACCAAGCTGAGGTTCCTAGTAATTTGGTAAGAGCAGCTCCTCCAACTTTAGTGTCTTCGGCAACTTGATTTAAACGATCTTTGGAAATAAATTCTGAAACAGGAACACTGTTTCTAGTAGCTAAACGTGTTAGTGGCACCATACCTACGTCACTATGTCCACCTATTACCATTCCGTCAACATCAGATATTGGAGCTTCTAAAGCTTCTGCTAATCTGTATTTAAAACGGGCACTGTCTAGAGCTCCTCCCATACCGATTATTTTATTTTTAGGTAGTTTTGTTGTTTTATGGACTAAGTAGGTCATTGTGTCCATAGGGTTACTCACTACAATAATAATTGTATTTGGAGATTGTGCGACTAAATTATCGGTTACTGTTTTAACTATTCCTGCATTGATACCGATTAGTTCTTCACGAGTCATTCCTGGTTTACGAGGAATTCCTGACGTGATTACAACAATGTCACTTCCTGCAGTTTTAGAATAATCTCCAGTAGTACCTGTAATCCTGGTGTCAAATCCATTTAAAGAGGCTGTTTGCATTAAATCCATAGCCTTACCTTCAGCATATCCTTCTTTGATGTCCAATAACACTACTTCAGAAGCAAAATTTTTTATTGCAATGTACTCGGCACAACTCGCGCCTACCGCACCGGCTCCTACTATTGTAATTTTCATTTTTTTTGTTTTATGGTTGTTGTAATTAAAACTAATTCACCATGCGAAAATACAAATTCTTTAGCGATTTCTTTTCTATAAAAAAGGTAAATTCTTTATAGCTTTACATTCTTTAGAGTTACAGTATTATTAATGAAGCTCAAGTATTTTTCATTTATTTACCATCCAAAATTTAATCCTAAAGAAAGATTATTGTAATTCTGTAGGGTGTAATCCAGATTAATTCTAAAGAAACCGAGACTTAGCCGTGATCCAAATGTAGCTTTTAGACCAGAAGATTTATGGTCTATACTTATTGGGTCGTCTAAGATAGTTTTGGTTATAGAGCCTTCTTTGTCAATAAGGTATGTTCCTTTTAGGTCGGTAGTACTTGACCCTTTGTAATACCCTAATCCAGCATAAAAATTAATTACGGGTAACTTTGTAGAAACAATTGTAGAAAGTAACCAAGAATTTGTATTAAAGATTATTTTTTGACCTGTACCATCTATTTTTCGACCTGTACCATCTAAGGCTTTATCTTTACTAAAATCATAAGAAGCTTTTAAATTTGTGAAACCAAAAATCCCAGAAAATTTTATAGGTAATTTATCCCAACCTGTGATCCATTTAGTTAGTTCATGTTGGATTCCAAATCCTACTAACTGTGTGGAGGTATCGTTTACTGTTTTTATTTTTGGCAAAAATCGTATTTTAAATTCTGTAGCTCTAAATATTCCTACGCTTGCCTGAACAAATCCTGTAGGCATGAAGTTAACTCCTGATTTTCCAATACCATCAGGCAAAGTAATTTCTAAATTTCCAGAAGAACCGTCATTAAAGACAATAACTACATCTTTTGAGTTTTCGCCATAAACGTTAGCTACTGTTTGGATAAATGAGCCCTCTTTAAAAGTTACATTAGTGTAATCGTTGGAGTTTAGATTAAATGAGTGTTTTTCTTTTCTAACGAATGTCATATTTCCTATAATTCCTATTTCAAAACGGAATAGATCTTTGGCTGCAGCAGTACTGTACCAACCATTAGATGTCGCGTTTATTAAGCTTTCTCCAGCAGGAGCAAAATAATCTTTGCTAAATGTTTGTGCATTTTTAATTCCGATTTCAAGTATTTGGTCAATATTTACTTGTGAAAAAGTAATTTGAAAACAAATCATTGATAAAGTTAGGAGCAGTTTTTTCATGTTTTTTGGGTTTAATACCTATTATAATTGGTTGGTCGTTTGGGTGCTGCAATATATAAAAAACTATAAAAATAAATGCCTAAAAAAATCCGTCATACATGGTATAACGGATTTAATATGGTTATTTCTAAATTTTTTACGCATCAATCTTTGCGTATACTGCATTTTTTTCTATAAATTCTCTACGCGGAGGAACTTCGTCTCCCATTAGCATAGAAAAGACTCTGTCTGCTTCTGTTAAATTATCTATTGTGATTTTTCTTAGTGTTCTAAATTCAGGGTTCATGGTGGTGTCCCATAGCTGCTCTGCATTCATTTCTCCAAGACCTTTATAACGTTGTATTTTAGAGCTTTCTCCGAATTCTTTTAGGATTATATCACGTTGGTCATCATTCCAAGCATAACGTTTTTTAGTTCCTTTTTTTACTAAGTATAATGGAGGTGCTGCGATGTATATATTTCCTCCTTCTATCAATTCTCTCATGTATCTAAAGAAGAAGGTAAGGATTAGAGTGGAGATATGACTACCATCCACATCGGCATCACACATAATCACTATTTTATGGTAGCGTAATTTAGAAACGTTTAGAGCTTTACTGTCTTCTTCAGTACCTATTGTTACACCTAGTGCGGTAAAAATGTTTTTTATTTCTTCGTTTTCAAAAACTTTATGATGCATTGCTTTTTCGACATTCAATATTTTACCTCTTAGGGGAAGAATGGCCTGAAAGTTTCGGTCTCTACCTTGTTTTGCGGTTCCGCCTGCAGAATCTCCCTCTACTAAGAATACTTCGCATAATGCAGGATCTTGCTCGGAGCAATCAGAAAGTTTACCAGGCAATCCTCCAATGCTCATAACTGTTTTACGCTGTACCATTTCACGAGCTTTTTTTGCTGCGTGGCGAGCTTGTGCTGCTAGAATCACTTTTTCTACTATTATTTTAGCATCACTAGGGTTTTCTTCTAGATAGTTTTCTAGCATTTCAGATACAGCTTGGGATACAGCTGCTGTTACTTCTCTGTTACCAAGTTTTGTTTTTGTTTGTCCTTCGAATTGTGGTTCTTGAACTTTAACAGAAATGATAGCTGTTAATCCTTCACGAAAATCATCTCCTGCAATTTCGAATTTTAATTTGTCTAACATGCCAGAAGCGTCGGCATATTTTTTTAGAGTAGATGTAAGTCCTCTTCTAAATCCAGATAAATGTGTTCCTCCTTCATGTGTGTTGATGTTATTGACATATGAGTGTAGGTTTTCTGCGTATGAATCGTTATAAATCATAGCGACTTCTACTGGAATATCGTTTTTTTCGCCTTCCATAGAAATTACATCTCCTATAATTGAATTCCGGCTGGTGTCTAAAAATCGAATAAATTCTTTTAGTCCTTCTTTAGAATGAAATATTTCTGTCACATCATTCCCTTCATCATCTTTTTTACGTTTGTCTGTTAATGTAATGGTTATTCCTTTATTAAGAAAGGATAATTCGCGCATTCGGCTGGCAAGCGTATCGTAACTATATTCTAAAGTCTGTTGAAAAATAGTTGGATCAGGTTTAAAAGTAATAATGGTACCTCTAAAGTCGGTGTCCCCTGTGCATTTGGTAGGGTATAATGGTTTTCCTTTTTCATATTCTTGTTCCCATACTTTCCCGTCTCTATAAACATAAGCGTGTAGGTGATCTGATAGAGCGTTTACACAGGATACTCCAACACCGTGCAACCCTCCAGAAACTTTATAAGAATCTTTGTCGAATTTTCCTCCTGCACCAATTTTGGTCATTACTACTTCTAGGGCTGAAACTCCTTCTTTTTTATGGATTTCGATAGGTATACCACGTCCATTATCTTTTGTAGTAACAGAGTTGTCTTCATTTATAGTTACGCTTATAGTGTCGCAATGTCCTGCAAGAGCTTCATCAATTGAGTTGTCAACTACTTCATAAACCAAATGGTGTAAGCCTCTTGTTCCAACATCTCCTATGTACATCGATGGACGCATACGAACATGTTCCATGCCTTCTAATGCCTGAATACTGTCGGCAGAATAACTATTTTTTTTTGCTTCTTCGCTCATAGATCAGCTTAATTTATTATGATTTTGATCAATTAACAAAGATAAAGAAACACTAATATTTTCAAAGTGTTTTATGTAGAGAGATTTGTAGAGTTGTCAACAATTAGTTAAGAAAAAGACTATAAAAAAGGAAATATCGCTTAAAAGGTCTTAAAATAGCCTTAAAAACGATTTTGGAATAAAGTTGTTTTTGTGTTATTTTTTGTTAGGGCTTTTAAACGCTTTAAATGATCTCTATAAGGTTAATATAAGTTAAGGTTGTTTTTGTTGTTTTTTGTAGAGATAGTTGTTTGTGGTAGAGAAGGTAAGGTGTTAATAAATAAAGCCAAATCCTTTGGAGAGATGGCTTTATTTTCGGTGGTTTATTAGGAGTATAGTAATCTATTGTTAAAGCAGAATGTTTTGTTTTGTTTTATATGCTTCTTCATGAACATTAGCTACTGCACGTCCAGAAGGGTCATTCATGTTTTTAAAGGATTCATCCCATTCTAATGCTATTGGTGTACTACAGGCAACAGAAGGTACAGAAGGTACGCATAGTGCTGCGGCATCTGATGGATAATGTTCTGCAAAGATTGATCGGTAATAGAATTCTTCTTTTGATGTAGGTGTTTGTATAGGGAACTTATATTTAGCGTTAGCCATTTGTTCATCTGTTACTTCGTCATTGACTACTTTTTTTAAGGTGTCAATCCAGCTATATCCAACTCCATCAGAGAATTGTTCTTTTTGTCTCCAAGCAATACTTTCGGGGAGGTAAGACTCGAAGGCTTTTCTAATTACCCATTTTTCCATTCTTTCTCCATTAATCATTTTATCGGAGGGATTAATTCTCATAGCTACGTCCATAAATTCTTTATCTAGAAACGGCACTCTTCCTTCTATACCCCATGCTGCGAGAGATTTATTGGCTCTAAGGCAGTCATACATGTGTAATTTATCTAATTTTCTTACGGTTTCTTCGTGAAATTCTTTGGCATTTGGGGCTTTATGAAAATATAAATATCCGCCAAATATTTCATCTGCTCCTTCTCCTGATAGTACCATTTTTACACCCATGGACTTGATTACTCTAGCCATTAGGTACATGGGGGTAGATGCTCTTATTGTGGTTATGTCATATGTTTCTAAATTATAAATAACATCTCTTATGGCGTCTAGTCCTTCTTGTATAGTGAATTTTATTTCGTGGTGAATTGTTTCGATATGATCTGCAACTTTTCGGGCTGCAGCTAAATCAGGAGATCCTTCTAGTCCTACGGAGAAGGAGTGTAATTGTGGCCACCATGCAGCGGTTGTGTCTTCAGATTCTACTCTTTTTTCTGAATATTTTTTAGCAATAGCAGAGGTTATTGAAGAGTCTAATCCCCCTGATAATAGTACTCCATATGGAACATCGGACATTAATTGTCTGTGTACTGCTGCTTCTAGGGCATTTCTAATTTCTTCTATGCTTGTTTTGTTGTTTTTTACACAATCATAGTCTGTCCAGTCTCTGGTGTACCATTTTTTTAGTTCACCGTCTTTACTATGCATATAATTACCAGGAGGAAAGAGCTCAATTTTGGTACAAATACCTTCTAATGCTTTTAATTCTGAGGCAACATAGAAGGTTCCATTCTGGTCCCATCCCATATACAAAGGGATGATTCCCATGTGATCTCGAGCTATAAAGTAGGTGTCTTTTTCGACGTCATATAATGCGAATGCAAAGATACCGTTTAGTTCATCTAAAAAAGACGTTCCTTTTTCTTTGTATAATGCTAATATTATTTCACAATCGGATTCTGTCTGAAAATTATATTTTCCATCAAATTGTTTTCTGAGTTCTCTATGATTATATATTTCTCCATTTGCTGCTAATATCAGTTTTTTGTCTTCACTAAACAAAGGCTGCTTTCCTGATGCGGGATCTACTATTGCTAACCTTTCATGAGCTAAAATAGCATTCTCATTAGAATAAATTCCACTCCAATCAGGTCCTCTATGTCTAATTTTTTTTGACATTTCTAATAGTTGAGGTCTTAATATTTCCGATTTTTCTTTTAACTCAAAGGCGCATACGATTCCACACATATTATTATATTTTGTATTAATTAGAAGTCAAATATCAATATTTGGTTTTAATATAAAAACATTATAGCGTATAATGATTACAAATATTAGTATTTATTATGTTTTTTGTATAAAAATGAAACTGATAGTGTGTTATTAGTGTTGTTCTAGTTTTTAACTGTGATGTTTAACATAATATAAAGTTAATATTAACATTTTACTTGTCCTATTCAAAACGTATCTTTATTGTTCATTTTTAAAACTAAAAGGTAGTATGAAAAAGTCTTTATTAGTGATAACAGTATTGTTATTAAGTGTTTTGTATTCTGTAAGTGCTCAAGAGTTTGCAGGTTTACAGAAAAGTCCAACCGATATATCTTATGCTAAAGCGGATAGAAGAGCAAAGCCGGTAATCAAAGTTATTTATAGTCGTCCTCAAAAAAAAGGAAGGAAGATTTTTGGTGAATTGGTTAAATATAATGAGGTATGGAGAACAGGTGCTGATGAAGCGACTGAAATTAAATTTTTTCAAGATGTAAAAATGGGAGAGAAAACAGTTAAGGCAGGAACGTACTCTTTGTTTACTATTCCAGGGGAAAAAGAATGGGTTGTAGTCTTAAATTCTGAGCTTGATCAATGGGGAGCATATTCTTATGATAAAAGTAAAAATGTAGCAGAAGTTAAAGTACCTGTTGCTTCTGGGGAAATGTTGGAAGCTTTTTCCATAGCATTTAAAAAGGAAGATAGTGGGTTTCGGATGTTCTTAGGTTGGGATATGATTAGAATAGAAGTTCCGTTTCAGATATAGAAGGGCTAGAATAAAAAAAGAGACATATGTCTCTTTTTTTATTCTCTCACTTTTGTAAGTAATGTGTGTAATAAATATTACCTACGGATAGCATTACTTGATGCTGCGGGTAATTCTTTTAAAAAATCAATTACAGTTTTAAAAGTTAATCTAAATTTAGTGTAAAATAGCCCCATATTTATATGATTTATTTAATAATTCGTGTTTAATAGTATCTTAAATTATATTTTAAGATGTTTTTTTGGTGGTTGAATTCAATATAAGTTCTTAAATTCTAATGAAGAAAATAATTCTTTTATATAGAGAAAACAATTTATTTAAATTGGACGTCAAAGATACAATAGAATAAATTTTAAGAAAAATAAAAAACATTCGATTATATGGGTTTTAGATATAGCTTATTTTTCGAACGTTGGATAGCGTAAAAATATCCTTTGGAATTAGATTGATAAGGAAAATACCTACAATAAAATGGTGTTTTTCTAGAATTGCTTGAACTGCTTCTTTATCAAAGCAGAATTAAATAAAATTTTTTTATAGGGGTCAAAACAGAATATGGCTAAAGTTTCTTTATAATTAAATGAAGTGGTTTAAATTTTTTTGATTCTGACGAAAAATAGTTATTCTTTACTCAATTGAGGTGTTTTTTGCACTTCATAGCAGCGCTACGAGGTAATAAAAAGACGAAAATTTAGTGAAAAAGAACATTTTTATAGCGAATTGAAAAGTTTAAACCACTTTAATATTAAAAAATGTAGTTTCTCTTGTCTATGTGATTTTTTTGTTATTTTTCAGTATATGAAAATTTCTTGCTTTAAATATAAGTTTTAAAGCTTCATCAGGGGTTTTTCTTTTCTTGAAAGATTTCATGCTCCATTGATAAATAATGGATTCATAAGGGTCTTCTTCTGCTAAAGCTTTTTTAAATTGATCTTTATTAAGGTGTAATGCAGCTAAAATTTGAGCTAAATATTTGTTTTTATTTTCTTTTGATATGTTTTTTTTCATTATTGCTTGGGATTAATTTTTAACTTAATTCTTTTTTAGATTTTGATTGTTTTTTTGATAAATAATGTTTATAAAATGAGATTAGTTTGTTGTTGATATAGGTGATTTACAATAAGATGATCGTATCAATAATAAGCTGGTTCACGTTTTTATTCGAAAAATGATTTTAAAATGGTGATGTTAACTAAATAAAAGAATCGACTATTATAAAAAAGAGTAGGATGTGTAGCTGTTCTTTTAATAAAAAATATTTATAGGTTTTTAAGAATAGGGATTTAAGTTTTCATAAATAAAAATATATAAAGTCTATTATTTGATTTATTAATAAAAAAAGGAATGATATCATTGGTTTTTATAATATTGGGTTAAATAATACTGTTTTGTGATCATTCACAATGAAATTATACTGGTTGAATTTTGATAGTTTACCAATAATTTTTATGTAAATAATATTTGATTTTAAAAATGTCATTTTGTTTTGGATAAAACTAGGTAATTTCATTTTTCAAAAATATTTTTAACATAATTTTCCCGTTATTTAGCTTGTTTGCTTATTTTTTACTGTATAAACATAAGTAATGTACTGTATAATGTTTTTTTATAATATTAAAGAGGGGGTAAAACCCCTGGTTTTTAAGTTTTCCTTAACATTTTATTTTTTAGATTATCGGGGTATATTCTCTTCTAAATGTTAGATAGAGGCTCTAGAGCATTGTTTTTTTGAATTATTATTCAAAATTATGTGATGATTTATCTTTATTTTTTTGATTCTATCACAAGTCTGTATCTTTTTTTAATTGGATATGTTTCTTGATAAGCTTTAGTATTATAATTTCATTAATAAATTTTTGGCAACTATTTACCTAGTTAATTTGTTTATTTTCAACGTGTTAAAAACTGTGTTTTTACTTTAGTTAGCAATTTGTAAACTTTAAAATAAAATAATGACATTAAAATCAGGGTTTTGGTTATAAATCATCAATAAAATAAAGATTTTTACGCCATATACTTAGGTATATTT
>CAVYIL010000209.1:0-24578 GCA_963768325.1 uncultured Flavobacteriaceae bacterium
AACAATGTGGAAAAAGTCAGAAATGATTAACAGGAAATTTTGTAAAAAGGGGGTAATGACAACACCTTATTCTGTTAAGTTTTTTGGTTTATTGGAACAAATTAGAGAATTTATGAAAGATTATGAAAAAGAAAATATTATAGATGAAAGTTTAAAAAGTAAAGAAAGTATTTTATTTATTACTAAAATTTTAGAATACTCAATTAATAATACTTTAGTTTGGTGAATACATTGGTATGAATTATATTAAAGATTTAGTAAAAACTTTTTATTCTGATAAGGTAAATGAAAAAGTATTATTAGAATTTACTAACATATTAGGTTTTAAATGTACTCATAAGTACAATAAATTTGAGAGTGTTTAGAATATCAACTTTTTTTGGGAAACTTAGAATAAAGCCAAATGTATTCAAAAATTTAGATAATGTAGATAAAAATAAAAATTTAAGTAGTATAGCCCCAAATTATATACATATGCAAGATTCAACACATTTAATGTTAAGTGTTAATGCAGCAAGAGAAGCAGGAATTAAAGACTTTAAAGTTATTCATGATTCATTTGCTACACATTATGCAGACACTGAGGAATTTCATCATATAATAAAGCAACAATTTATAGAGTTGTACAAAAATGATTTGCTATTTAAATTAAAAGAAGAGTTTAAAGCCTTAAGTTTATCTGAAGAAGTAAAAACAAAACTTGATGAGTTAGAAATTACTTATGGGACTTTAGATATTGAAGATATTATTCACTCAGATTATATATTTTCTTAGAACCTTTGTATGAAAAACTTAAGTTATTACTAAAAATATTAACTTAAATTGTCTTAAAATATCAACTTAAGATAACATAAGATATAGGGAGCTAAAAAAGTGCCCCCTATATAGAAGAAATGAAATAATTTAGGATACTAAAGATATAACTTAAAATATATCTTAAGATTTAACCTAAGTTGTATCTAAAGTTATGAATCTAATTTTATATATCTTGAGTTATCTTAAGATATAACTTAAAATCATAACCTAAGATATAACTTAAATTTTTTTTAAAGGGAAGAAACATGGATAAGATAAAATTGGAATTAGATAAATATATAGGATATAAATTATCTAAACATAAAATATGGAGACTAAACTTAACAAATCTACCTTTGTATAAAAGAAATGCTTTAAAGCATTTAAATAATAATATTAATAATGATAGAAGATTAAGCTATAGCTTAGATAATAGAAATAAAGAAGAAATGTTGGCAAACATTATTGTGGGTGGTTGGTTAGTTGAAGATACTTTGGTTAAAAAATTTAAAAACCAAGGTTTAAAAGTTGGACTTAATGGTAATGATGCTGATAGAGATTTTAATAATAATTATTCAGCAAATGCTGATTTAATAGTAGAAGGTAAAACTTTAGAAGTTCAACAAACTATGATTTTACATAAAGTAAAGATTAAATTTAACAAGTTAAATAATTGTTTAATAAATAATAGTAATATACTCTTAATTAACTTGAAAAATAATAATGAATACAAATTGTTAGAAAAAGAATTTCTTGAGCAAATAGAGTACAATAATGAGCTAAAAGAGATATATAAGGGTAAAAAAGGATTTGAGGTTAATTTAAATGAAGTAGAAAGTTTGAATTTTGAAGAATTAATTAAAAGGATAAAAAATGGATAGCCCATATTGGTACATAGATAAGCAATACAAAAAATTAGTTAAAGATAATCAAAGAAAGATTAAAAAGAAATTTAAGAAAAAAAAGAAAATAAAACTTCTTAATACATGTTTAGGATTAGCTGGTGAAACTGGTGAAGTTGTAGATATTATTAAAAAGTATATGCACAATGGTGAGTTAAATAAAGAACACTTGATTGAGGAATTAGGTGATGTTGAATATTATTTACAATCTTTAAGAAATAATTTAAATATTTCAAGAGATGAAGTAATTAGAAAAAATAAAGAAAAATTAAAAGGATAAGTATGATATTAAAAAATGTAAAGATTGGACCATATGCTTCATTAGTTGAAGCAGATAAGAAGTTTAAGATTTTCCATGGTGTTGCTATATTAGATGAATCACAATTAAAAGAGATTGAAAATATTTCAAAAGGTAAAGGTGAACATAAAAGTGGAATTATTCCTATTATGGATGGTAATAAAGAACCAACTGGAGAAAGAGGAATAAAAATAAGAAGTAATTACAAACCAAAAATTGTTGATTCTAATTTAAATAAAATTAGTCCTTCAGATATATTTATGGGAAGTATTTGTAATATTAACATTGAAATAAAAGATAATAGTTTTAGAACAGTATATTTTATAAAAGCAATTCAAGTTGTTGAATTGATTGAAAATATGAGAGAATACCAAGAGAAATATATTGGTGGAGAAGGTACAGGTTTTGAATCATCAACTCCTGAAATAGATGATGATTTAAAAGGATTTATATAATGGGTAAATATAGAAGTAAATTTGAGGGTGGTTTTGCCCTCAATTTAAAAATGAGAAATGTTGATTTTGGATATGAGTCAGAAGTAATTAATTATATTGTTCCAGAATCTAAACATAAATATACACCTGATTTTATTATTGATACATTAAGTGGTAATAAAATATATTTAGAAGCTAAAGGCTATTTAGATTTAAGTATGAGAAAAAAAATGGTTAATGTTAGAAATAGTAATTTAGACAAAGACATTAGGTTTGTATTTCAAAATAGTAAAGTTAAAATAAGTAAAGGTTCAAAGACTTCTTATGCAGATTGGTGTATTAAGAATAATTTTCAATATTGTGATAAGGTAATACCATTAAAATGGTTAGAGGAATAAAAAATGAATGGTATAAGAGAAACATTTAAATATATGTATTATTTATTTACATGTGATTTAGATGATGAATATGAAGTTTTAGATACTTCAGGTTTTGATATAGTTAGAGAATTGGTTATTATTACAATGGTAATAGTATTTTTAGTATTAGTGTTCAAAGGATAAATAAATGGAAAGATATGGATTAACTGAAATAGAATATCAAGATAAAATGCAGGAATTATTGTCTCATATGAGACAATCTCAAATAATAGCTATATATGAACCTTATATAGATGATAAGACTAAAGAAAATATAAGATTATATTTTAAAGATGAATTAGAAAGTGGTTTTAAATATAATAATTTTATTAAAAATTTAAAAATGGTAGCTTTTAAAAATAATTTAGAAGAAGAATTATTAGATGTCATGAAAATGAATCATATATAATATATATAGAGGGGTCAAATGACCCTTTTATTATGTATTAAAGATTTTAATATATAACTAAATTTTAAGGGTAAAATATGAATGAAGTAAAAACACACCAAGAATGTAAAGATTGTGGTTCAAAAGGATGTTTTACAATTTATGATAATGGGGGGTCTCATTGTTTTTCTTGTGGAAAGACTACAAAAGGTAAAGAAGGTGTTATAGTTAAAAAGGAAACTAAAACAACAATTAAAAAACCAATTAAAAAAGTTAGATTTTTTGAAGGTGAATATATGGCAATGCCTTCAAGAAAAATAAATCTAGAAACTTGTAATTTTTATGATTATAAAATAAGTAATGATAAAAAACAGCATTTAATGTCTTATAGAAATAAGAATGGTAAAGTTATTTGTCAAAAAACAAGAAATGCAAATAAAGAATTTAGATTTATAGGAGAATCTAAAGAGATACAATTATTTGGACAACATACATGTAAACAAGATGGTGGACAATTAATTATTACAGAAGGTGAAATTGATGCAATGAGTATCAATCAAACTTTTAATAATAAATTAAATGTGGTAAGTGTACCAATGGGTGCACAAAGTGCTGTAAGACATGTGAAAAATAATTATGATTTTATAAATAGTTATAGTGAAATAGTTTTAGCATTTGACCAAGATGAACCAGGACAAGAAGCTTTTGAAAGTGTTAAAGGTTTATTTGCTCCAGGAAAGATTAAAAAAGTTAATTTTCCAGAAGGTTATAAAGATGCTAATGATTTATTACAAGCAGGAGAAATTGGTTTATTAGTAAGAGTTATAAAAACTTCTCAATTAGTTAGACCAGATTCAATAATATCATCAATGGATTTAATGTTTGATGATATATATAGACCAGCAGAAGGTGGAATACCTTTTAAGTATCCATTATTACAAGAAAAAACAATGGGTATTAGAGGTGGTGAATTAATGATGTTAACTGCTGGTTCAGGAATAGGTAAGTCAACAACTGCTAGAGAAATAGCTTATGATTTTGTTATGAATCAAGTGAAAAAAGTAGGAATGATATTCTTAGAAGAACAAGTACAAAAGACTGCCACAAGCACCTGTATGTTTAGATTTAAATGTTCCATTAAAGAACTTAGACAGAACCCCAACAATTGTAGATAGAGATGTTGCTAAAGATTCAGTTGATAATTTATTTGGAGAAGGTAATATTATATTTTATAATCATTTTCGTTCATTAGATTCAAAAAATTTAATTGAAAATAGAATATATAAATCTGAAAGGAGTAGATGTTGTATTTTTAGACCATATATCAATAGTTGTTTCTGGTTCAAGATTAAATGATGAAAGAAAAGAATTAGATATTATTATGACTGAATTAAAAAGTTTAGCAGAAGAAACTGGTTTAATAATAGTATCAATTGTACATTTAAAAAGAAGTACTGGAACAAGTTTTAATGAAGGTGGACAAGTTTCATTAAATGATTTAAGAGGTTCTGCATCATTAGAACAATTATCTGATATAGTTATAGGTATTGAAAGAAATCAACAAGGTGATGAAAGTACTAAAATGTCTATTAGAGTTTTAGAATCAAGAGAAGCTGGTGAAACAGGTTTAGCAGATGATTTATATTATAATAGAGACACTGGAAGAATTGATATGCAAGAAGATTTCAAGTTCTATAAAAGAATCAATTAATATTGATGATGTTAATAGAAAATTAAATTCTATGGAATTAAATAATGGTTTTGAAAAAGAAGTTAATCCAATAGAATATGCAAATGAATTTTTAGATAACATGGATAAGGGGCTTTAATATGTTAGAATTAGATTTTAAAAATATAGTAGAAGATATACAAAGGAATGGTGTTTATTATAATGTTAATAGTAGCTATAAAGTTATGGAAAATATTGTAAAAGAAAAACAAGAAATTGTAGAAGATAGAGCAAAAAGAATTTTAAATGATAGATTAACATTATTATTAGGATTTAAAAAAGAACTATTAATAATAGATTATATTATAAAATGGATTCATGGGGTGCAAAGACTGGTAGATGTTCACATTATGATTATAATGTTGCAAGTATTCCAGGTAAAGGTAAGGAATTTGGTGAAGAAATAAGAAGTTTATTTTGTGCTCCAAGTGGTAAAGTAATTGTTGGTATGGATGTCAAAAATTTAGAATTAAGATTATTAGCTCATCATATGAATGATGAAGAATATATTAATCATATAGTAAATAAATTAGCTTTAACATTACTACCATCAAATACTTCATTTTTTAATGGATATGGCTGATGATTTAAAAGATGATGAAGAAGATGATTCAGAAATATTAGAAGGTTTTAATAATACTGAAAGAAAAACATTAAAATATATTAATACTAGTGGTATTAAGAGTTCCATTTTATCAAACATTAACATCATTAGTAAGTCGGGCTGCAAATTCATTAATGTATATACCTTCAACAACTAAATTAAAAGAAAAAATAAAAGTTTTTAAATTACATAATTATGTAGTTGAAAGAAATTCTGCATTTTGGAATATTTTAAAAATAATTACTAAAGAAATTATGAGTTCAAATACTATACCTTTAGATATTAGAGATATCATTCTAAATTCACTGATGATGTTCCATCAGAAATTGAATTATATACTATGATTAATTTAACTGAAGATGGTAAAGGTTGGGAATTAAGACAAGAGATTGAAGAAGAAATATTTAATGAAGATTTAAATGTTGCATTAGATGATAGTCCTTTTATATGTTTAAGATGGAGTGCTATTAGTGGTGAAAACTATGGTAGAGCATTTATTGATGATTCTTATTGCAGATATTGAAGCTTTAAATATTTTATATAAAGCAGTGTTAGAAATTACAGCAATAGCAAGTAGAACAATTCCTTTAGTTAGACCTAATAGTTTAGCAAAATAAAAGATATTGTTATGCTAAAAATGGTGATGTTATTCAAGGTGATTGTAAATGATGTTACAATATTACAATCACAAAAGTCTATAGATTTACAAATTATTAATAAAACAATAAATGATTTAGAAACAAAATTAGCAAAAGTATTTTTATTAAATTCAAGTCTTCAAAGAAGTGAGAAAAGAGTTACTGCTACAGAGATTGAATATATGGCACAAGAATTAGAAACATCATTAGGTGGTGTTTATTCTGTATTAGCTCAAGAATTACAATTACCTTTAATAAAAAGATTATTAAAAAGTATTAAGTAAAGATGGAATAATTCCAAAATTACCAAAAGATTCTATTGATTAACTATTACTACTGGTATTGAAGCATTAGGAAGAAGTGCTGATGCAAATAAAATGATTCAAATATATTCAAACATTAGGAAGTTTAGTAGGACAAGAACAAGTATTTCAAATGATTGATTTTGAAGGTGTTGCAACACAATTAGGTGTTGGTCTTGGAATTGATACTTCTGGAATTGTTAAGAAAAAAGAACAAGTTCAAGAAGAACAAGAAGATGTTCAAGCTGCAGTTGTTAAAATATTGCACCACAATTAGCTGGACACAAGAAGGACAATAAATGTTCATAGGGAATTAATATAAGATATTAATTTCTTATTGAGTATTTTAAATACTACAAAAATAAAGGATAGATATGATTAATGAAATTCTAAGATGTATTGGTTATACAAGATTTAAGTGAAAGATGTTATGAATTTCTAAATGAAAGTAAAAACAATTATCTATTTTGTATTAATAATATTTTAAAATTTAAACCTAATTGTTGCTGCAATTAAAAAATGTTATTAAAAATATAGATAATAAAATATTAGATTTAGAACAAATTATTGATAAATACAATGATCAATATCATAATGAACAATTAAATTCAATGTCTCAAGAAGATTTTAAAGGTCTTTTTGAAGATGAATTAAAACAAATAAAAGGATAAATAAATGAGTATGGGATATAGAGCAAGTATTTTAAATAAATTTGTAAAAATGAAACAAATGACTTATAAAGATTTTACATTAATTATGAATGAAGATACTTATTATAAGTTATTTGATTATGAAACACATAATTTAAGTTTGAAAAGATGCTGAAAACTATTTTGAACAAATGTATAATTGTAATAACTATATAAATATAAGACTAGTGAAACATATATAAAATGTAGGTCTTGTGTTAATGGTTAGAAAATTTAAGATGTTTTTAATTATGAATTAGATATTAAAGCAGATAATTTTTCTATTGAAAAGAAAACTCTTTTTAAAAATATAATAACAAAATATAAATAATAAATAAAGGATAAATGACAATCAAAGAAAGAAAAGAATCACAAAGATTAAGAAAAGGTAATTATTATACATTTGATACTAATATACATCATAAAAGAAAGACTACATATTGTATATGTGACCCAACAATAGCTAACAAATATTATAAAGAAAATTTAGCTAAAACTACATTTAGGAGTGTAATAATGGATTTTGAAAAACTAGAAAAAAAAACAAAAAAAGAAATTATAAAGGAGTTTGAAAAATTAAGAAGAAGAAACTAAGAATATGAATATAATAACTCAGGAAAAGTTTGATGAAATTGATATCACAAAACAATGATTCATTAACTAAAATTAAAGAATTAACAAAAATGAGTTGTTAAGTATAAGTGATGGAAAAGAAGAATTAGAAAATAAGTTGTCAAGTGTAAGTAAAAAGAAGAATTAGAGAATAAATTATCAAGTATAAGTGATAAAAAAGAAGAATTAGAAAATAAGTTATCAAGTATAAGCTATAAAGAAAAGAAGAAACCAAAAAAATGTGTTATTACTAAAAATTAAAAAGGATAAGTATGTTAGAAGAAATAACTCAAGAAATTGAAAACAATGAAGAAGTTGCATCTCAAGAGGTGGAGAAAAACTCAGCTGGTAAATATAATTCAGTAGAAGATTTAGAAAAAGGTTATCAAGAGTTATTAAAACAATTCTCTGGTGTAAAAGCAACTCAAGAAAATGTAGTAGAAACAAAAGAAGAAATAGTAGTAGAAGAAATTAAGCAAGAAGAAATAGTAGAAGAAAAACAAGAAAATAAAACATTAGATACTTTAGAAATTAAAGAAGAAACTAAAGAAGAAATACAGGAGAAAATAAATTAACTGTAAATGATGTTTTAAACAAACTTTTTAATGGAGATGAAATTAGTGAAGATGAGAATTAAAGATTTAGACTTTAAATAATGATATTATCAAAAATTAAGAAATAATGAAACAGAAAATTTAAATAAACAAGAAAAATTATTAAAATTGACTGAAAAAATTGGTGGAGTAGATGAATATAGTAATATGATTAAATTGGTCGACCAAAGTCTCAAAAGAAGAGCAAACAAGATTTAATGAATATACAAAAACTGAACATGTCTGAAATTAGCTGTTGAGAATTCTATATATTCAAAATATAAATCTGCTAATCCAAGAACAAAGATGTTAATCTTGCACAATGCAGAGATTAGTAAAAAAGGTTTTGCTTCACAAGATGAAGTAACTTTGCAACTGCAGGATAGTAGATATAATAATGATCCAAATTATATGAATCCTTTTAATCAAAAATTAAAAGATAGAACATTTAATTAATATTTAATAGAAGGTATATATTTATTAT
The DNA here is from genome assembly GCA_963768325.1 of uncultured Flavobacteriaceae bacterium. Classification (GTDB taxonomy): domain Bacteria; phylum Bacteroidota; class Bacteroidia; order Flavobacteriales; family Flavobacteriaceae; genus Aquimarina. Next base: position 8,888 of record CAVYIL010000209.1, read on the forward strand.
ATACCTTTGTTTAAGTATTATACTTATGGCATTTTATAAATATCTTATTTTGCAAGATAATATTTTAAAATGTAAGTCCAATAGAAAACAAAAGATGAAAATGTTAATGGAGAAAAATCAATATAATTATATATCTGAGGATGAAAATAATTATAATGGCACCTTTTTAAAATTAGATTATTAACTACTTTTTTACAAAAAACAAAACAAATAATAAGGTTATAAAATGGCAAATTCAAATGTGGACTTTTTAGGTTCAGAAAATGGTGGAGTAGATTTAAATGCTCTAAAGATTACAGCAAAAGGTGAGGTAATGACAGCATTCTTAAAGAATGTATTAATGCCTTTAACTGTTGTTAAAGGCATTAATACATTCTTTTTTAAGAATGCTGTCATTACCTCACCTTTTGCTGTAATCTTTAGAGCATTTAAATCTACTCCACCATTTTCTGAACCTAAAAAGTCCACATTTGAATTTGCCATTTTATAACCTTATTATTTGTTTTGTTTTTTGTAAAAACTCAGTTAATAATCTAATTTTAAAAAGGTGCCATTATAATTATTTTCATCCTCAGATATATAATTATATTGATTTTTCTCCATTAACATTTTCATCTTTTGTTTTCTATTGGACTTACATTTTAATATTATCTTGCAAAATAATATTTATAAAATGCCATAAGTATAATACTTAAACAAAGGTATATAATAAATATATACCTTCTATTAAATATTAATTAAATGTTCTATCTTTTAATTTTTGATTAAAGGATTTCATATAATTTGGATCATTATTATATCTACTATCCTGCATTGCAAAAGTTACTTCATCTTGTGAAGCAAAACCTTTTTTACTAATCTCTGCACTTTTTGTTCCATGTGCAAGATTAACATTGCTTTCTGTTGGATTAGCAGATTTATATTTTGAATATAAATTCTCAACAGCTAATTCAGCATGTTCAGTTTTTGTATATTCATTAAATCTTGTTTGCTCTTCTTTTGAAAGATTTTGCATAGCCCATTTAATCATATTACTATATTCATCTACTCCACCAATTTTTTCAGTCAATTTTAATAATTTTTCTTGTTTATTTAAATTTTCTACTTTTTCATTATTTTCTTTAATTTTTGATAATATATCATTATTTAAACCTAAATCTTTAATTTCATCTTCACTAATTTCATCTCCATTAAAAAGTTTGTTTAAAACATCATTTACAGTTAATTTATTTTCTACTGTATTTTCTTCTTTAGTTTCTTCTTTAATTTCTAAAGTATCTAATGTTTTATTTTCTTGTTTTTCTTCTACTATTTCTTCTTGCTTAATTTCTTCTACTACTATTTCTTCTTTTGTTTCTACTACATTTTCTTGAGTTGCTTTTACACCAGAGAATTGTTTTAATAACTCTTGATAACCTTTTTCTAAATCTTCTACTGAATTATATTTACCAGCTAGTTTTTCTCCACCTTCTTGAGATGCAACTTCTTCATTGTTTTCAATTTCTTGAGTTATTTCTTCTAACATACTTATCCTTTTTAATTTTTAGTAATAACACATTTTTTTGGTTTCTTCTTTTCTTTTTTATCACTTATACTTGATAACTTATTTTCTAATTCTTCTTTTTTATCACTTATACTTGATAATTTATTTTCTAATTCTTCTTTTTCATTACTTACACTTGACAACTTATTTTCTAATTCTTCTTTTCCATCACTTATACTTAACAACTCATTTTCTAATTCTTTAATTTTAGTTAATGAATCATTGTTTTGTGATACAACTTCATCAAACTTTTCCTGAGTTATTATATTCATATTCTTAGTTTCTTCTTCTTTAATATAATTTTCAAACTCCTTTATAATTTCTTTTTTTGTTTTTTTTTCTAGTTTTTCAAAATCCATTATTACACTCCTAAATGTAGTTTAGCTAAATTTTCTTTATAATCTTGTTTAGCTATTGTTGTTAAATTATTATATATACAATATGTTCCATCTTTTCTTTTATGATGTATATTAGTATCAAATGTATAATAATTACCTTTTCTTAATCTTTGTGATTCTTTTCTTTCTTTGATTGTCATTTACTTATCCTTTATTTATTATTTATATTTTGTTATTATATTTTTAAAAAGAGTTTTCTTTTCAATAGAACCATCTGCTTTAATATCTAATTCATAATTAAAAACATCTTCAAATTTTCTAACCATTAACACAAGACCTACATCTTTTATATATGTTTCACTAGTCTTATATTTACTATCACATTTTATACAATTATACATTTGTTCAAAATAGTTTTCAGCATCTTCAAATTTTAAATTATGTGTTTCATAATCAAATAACTTATAATAAGTATCTTCATTCATAATTAATGTAAAATCTTTATAAGTCATTTGTTTCATTTTTACAAATTTATTTAAAATACTTGCTCTATATCCCATACTCATTTATTTATCCTTTTATTTGTTTTAATTCATCTTCAAAAAGACCTTTAAAATCTTCTTGAGACATTGAATTTAATTGTTCATTATGATATTGATCATTGTATTTATCAATAATTTGTTCTAAATCTAATATTTTATTATCTATATTTTTAATAACATTTTTTAATTGAGCTTCAGTAATCCCACTTAAATTTTCATTATTAATACAAAATAGATAATTGTTTTTACTTTCATTTAGAAATTCATAACATCTTTCACTTAAATCTTGTATAACCAATACATCTTCAATTTCATTAATCATATCTATCCTTTATTTTTGTAGTATTTAAAATACTCAATAAGAAATTAATATATTTTTATATTAATTCCCTATGAACATTTATTGTCCTTGTCCAGCTAATTGTGGTGCAATATTTGCAGCAACTTCTTGAGCTTGAACATCTTCTTGTTCTTCTTGAACTTGTTCTTTTTTCTTAACAATTCCAGAAGTATCAATTCCAAGACCAACACCTAATTGTGTTGCAACACCTTCAAAATCAATCATTTGAAATACTTGTTCTTGTCCTACTAAACTTCCTAATGTTTGAATATATTGAATCATTTTATTTGCATCAGCACTTCTTCCTAATGCTTCAATACCAGTAGTAATAGTTAAATCAATAGAATCTTTTGGTAATTTTGGAATTATTCCATCTTTACTTAATACTTTTAATAATCTTTTTATTAAAGGTAATTGTAATTCTTGAGCTAATACAGAATAAACACCACCTAATGATGTTTCTAATTCTTGTGCCATATATTCAATCTCTGTAGCAGTAACTCTTTCTCCACTTCTTTGAAGACTTGAATTTAATAAAAATACTTTTGCTAATTTTGTTTCTAAATCATTTATTGTTTTATTAATAATTTGTAAATCTATAGACTTTTGTGATTGTAATATTGTAACATCATTTGCATCACCTTGAATAACATCACCATTTTTAGCATTAACAATATCTTTTATTTTTGTTAAACTATTAGGTCTAACTAAAGGAATTGTTCTACTTGCTATTGCTGTAATTTCTAACACTGCTTTATATAAAATATTTAAAGCTTCAATATCTGCAATAAGATCATCAATAAATGCTCTACCATAGTTTTCACCACTAATAGCACTCCATCTTAAACATATAAAAGGACTATCATCTAATGCAACATTTAAATCTTCATTAAATATTTCTTCTTCAATCTCTTGTCTTAATTCCCAACCTTTACCATCTTCAGTTAAATTAATCATAGTATATAATTCAATTTCTGATGGAACATCATCAGTGAATTTAGAAATAACCATATCTCTAATATCTAAAGGTATAGTATTTGAACTCATAATTTCTTTAGTAATTATTTTTAAAATATTACCAAATGCATCTCTTTCAACTACATAATTATGTAATTTAAAAACTTTTATTTTTTCTTTTAATTTAGTTGTTGAAGGTATATACATTAATGAATTTCCTGCAACTACTAATGATGTTAATGTTTGATAAAATGGAACTCTAATACCACTAGTATTAATATATTTTAATGTTTTTCTTTCAGTATTATTAAAACCTTCTAATATTTCTGAATCATCTTCTTCATCATCTTTTAAATCATCAGCCATATCCAATTTAAAAAATGAAGTATTTGATGGTAGTAATGTTAAAGCTAATTTATTTACTATATGTTTAACACCTACAGCACCCATTGAAGCATAATTTTTCTTCAATCCATCTTTTTCTTTTGAATTTGCATCTGGTAATATTGAAGGAACTGTAAATTCAGCATTAAGTTCTGCTCTTTCTATTACTGCTTTTCTTTCACCATCCATATCAGCAAACATTGTTTTTATTGGTGTTTCTAAACTAGCCATTCAATGCTCCTAACATTTTAATTTTATTTAATTTTTTTTTCTTTTTTAGTTCTTCCAAATCATTTATTGCTTGAACATCAGATAAAGTTGGGTTTGGAATCTCCATTAAACCTACACTATCTACTTCTTCATGTTCATCTACTTCTATAATTTCTTCTTCTTTTTTAACTTGAAATAATAGTTCTAATAGTTTTAATAAATCTTTATTCATTATAACCTTCCTCTTGTTCTTTTAATTTTTGTAATAAAAATTCTACAATACTTCTTTTACCAGCTTCATAAAATATTTCTTTTTCTGTCATACTTACATTAGGATTTCTCATAGGAAATGCCTTGTCTAATTTTTCTATTAACATTTTACTATTAATAGGTAATGTTTCAATATTTTCCATGTTTCTTCCCTTTAATTATTTTTAATTGTTTTTCAACACTATTCTATTTCTTCTATATAGGGGGCACTTTTTTTGGGCATAAAAAAAGAGAGATAAGAAATTAATCTTACCTCTCTTAATTATTAATGTGTTTCTAACCAACTTTTACCAATTTTAATATCACCTTCTAATCTACATTTTAAATTATAATGTTTAAAAGTATTATGAATAGCAATAGTATAAATTCTTTCCACTAGACTAGCATATTCCTTATTAACTTCTATTTGTATCTCATCATGTATATTTAAAACTATCTTGCTAAATTTCTTAAGTTTAGTTTCTTTTAATAATGAATCTACTTCTATACAAATTCTCTTCATTATAACACTTGCATCACTTTGTAATAATGTATTTAAAGCTTTATAAGGTTCATCTACTTCTATTTCAACACCTTCTAATGTTGTTATAAATTTTTGATTTTCTAACTTATTTTTTAATTCTTTTAATAAAGGTAAACCTTTTAAAAAATTATATCTAACTTTCTTAGCTTCTTCTAAACTTATATTTAATGCTTCAGCTATCTTCTTATTACCCATTCCATATAAGAACCCATAAATAAAACTTTTAGCTTGTTTTCTAGTGTTTAAACATGCTTTAACTCTATTTAATTCATGTATGTCATTATTCTCAACAACATTAATATATTCTTCATCATTCATATGATGAGCTAATAATCTTAATTCTAAATTTTTAGCATCCATACCAACAATTACTTTACCACTTGGAGCACAAAATAAACTTCTTATTTCTTCACCAAATTCCTTACCTTTACCTGGAATACTTGCAACATTATAATCATAATGTGAACATCTACCAGTCTTTGCACCCCATGAATCCATTTTATAATATAATCTATTATTAATAGTTCTTTTTTCTAATTCTAATAATAATGTTAATCTATCATTTAAAATTCTTTTTGCTCTATCTTCTACAATTTCTTGTTTTTCTTTTACAATATTTTCCATAACTTTATAGCTACTATTAACATTATAATAAACACCATTCCTTTGTATATCTTCTACTATATTTTTAAAATCTAATTCTAACATATTAAAGCCCCTTATCCATGTTATCTAAAAATTCATTTGCATATTCTATTGGATTAACTTCTTTTTCAAAACCATTATTTAATTCCATAGAATTTAATTTTCTATTAACATCATCAATATTAATTGATTCTTTTATAGAACTTAAATCTTCTTGCATATCAATTCTTCCAGTGTCTCTATTATAATATAAATCATCTGCTAAACCTGTTTCACCAGCTTCTCTTGATTTTAAAACTCTAATAGACATTTTAGTACTTTCATCACCTTGTTGATTTCTTTCAATACCTATAACTATATCAGATAATTGTTCTAATGATGCAGAACCTCTTAAATCATTTAATGAAACTTGTCCACCTTCATTAAAACTTGTTCCAGTACTTCTTTTTAAATGTACAATTGATACTATTATTAAACCAGTTTCTTCTGCTAAACTTTTTAATTCAGTCATAATAATATCTAATTCTTTTCTTTCATCATTTAATCTTGAACCAGAAACAACTATTGATATATGGTCTAAAAATACAACATCTACTCCTTCAACAATTCTCATATATCTTATTTTTTCAATTAAATTTTTTGAATCTAATGAACCAAAATGATTATAAAATATAATATTACCTTCTCCAAATAAATTATCAAATGAATCTTTAGCAACATCTCTATCTACAATTGTTGGGTCTTGTCTAAAATTCTTTAATGGAACATTTAAATCTAAACATACAAATGCTTGTGCAGTCTTTTGTACTTGTTCTTCTAAGAATATCATTCCTACTTTTTTATCTTGATTCATAACAAAATCATAAGCTATTTCTCTAGCAGTTGTTGACTTACCTATTCCTGAACCAGCAGTTAACATCATTAATTCACCACCTCTAATACCCATTGTTTTTTCTTGTAATAATGGATACTTAAAAGGTATTCCACCTTCTGCTGGTCTATATATATCATCAAACATTAAATCCATTGATGATATTATTGAATCTGGTCTAACTAATTGAGAAGTTTTTATAACTCTTACTAATAAACCAATTTCTCCTGCTTGTAATAAATCATTAGCATCTTTATAACCTTCTGGAAAATTAACTTTTTTAATCTTTCCTGGAGCAAATAAACCTTTAACACTTTCAAAAGCTTCTTGTCCTGGTTCATCTTGGTCAAATGCTAAAACTATTTCACTATAACTATTTATAAAATCATAATTATTTTTCACATGTCTTACAGCACTTTGTGCACCCATTGGTACACTTACCACATTTAATTTATTATTAAAAGTTTGATTGATACTCATTGCATCAATTTCACCTTCTGTAATAATTAATTGTCCACCATCTTGTTTACATGTATGTTGTCCAAATAATTGTATCTCTTTAGATTCTCCTATAAATCTAAATTCTTTATTTGCATTTCTTGTTTTTTGACAAATAACTTTACCATTCTTATTTCTATAAGACATTAAATGCTGTTTTTTATCATTACTTATTTTATAATCATAAAAATTACAAGTTTCTAGATTTATTTTTCTTGAAGGCATTGCCATATATTCACCTTCAAAAAATCTAACTTTTTTAATTGGTTTTTTAATTGTTGTTTTAGTTTCCTTTTTAACTATAACACCTTCTTTACCTTTTGTAGTCTTTCCACAAGAAAAACAATGAGACCCCCCATTATCATAAATTGTAAAACATCCTTTTGAACCACAATCTTTACATTCTTGGTGTGTTTTTACTTCATTCATATTTTACCCTTAAAATTTAGTTATATATTAAAATCTTTAATACATAATAAAAGGGTCATTTGACCCCTCTATATATATTATATATGATTCATTTTCATGACATCTAATAATTCTTCTTCTAAATTATTTTTAAAAGCTACCATTTTTAAATTTTTAATAAAATTATTATATTTAAAACCACTTTCTAATTCATCTTTAAAATATAATCTTATATTTTCTTTAGTCTTATCATCTATATAAGGTTCATATATAGCTATTATTTGAGATTGTCTCATATGAGACAATAATTCCTGCATTTTATCTTGATATTCTATTTCAGTTAATCCATATCTTTCCATTTATTTATCCTTTGAACACTAATACTAAAAATACTATTACCATTGTAATAATAACCAATTCTCTAACTATATCAAAACCTGAAGTATCTAAAACTTCATATTCATCATCTAAATCACATGTAAATAAATAATACATATATTTAAATGTTTCTCTTATACCATTCATTTTTTATTCCTCTAACCATTTTAATGGTATTACCTTATCACAATATTGAAAATTATTCTTAATACACCAATCTGCATAAGAAGTCTTTGAACCTTTACTTATTTTAACTTTACTATTTTGAAATACAAACCTAATGTCTTTGTCTAAATTACTATTTCTAACATTAACCATTTTTTTTCTCATACTTAAATCTAAATAGCCTTTAGCTTCTAAATATATTTTATTACCACTTAATGTATCAATAATAAAATCAGGTGTATATTTATGTTTAGATTCTGGAACAATATAATTAATTACTTCTGACTCATATCCAAAATCAACATTTCTCATTTTTAAATTGAGGGCAAAACCACCCTCAAATTTACTTCTATATTTACCCATTATATAAATCCTTTTAAATCATCATCTATTTCAGGAGTTGATGATTCAAAACCTGTACCTTCTCCACCAATATATTTCTCTTGGTATTCTCTCATATTTTCAATCAATTCAACAACTTGAATTGCTTTTATAAAATATACTGTTCTAAAACTATTATCTTTTATTTCAATGTTAATATTACAAATACTTCCCATAAATATATCTGAAGGACTAATTTTATTTAAATTAGAATCAACAATTTTTGGTTTGTAATTACTTCTTATTTTTATTCCTCTTTCTCCAGTTGGTTCTTTATTACCATCCATAATAGGAATAATTCCACTTTTATGTTCACCTTTACCTTTTGAAATATTTTCAATCTCTTTTAATTGTGATTCATCTAATATAGCAACACCATGGAAAATCTTAAACTTCTTATCTGCTTCAACTAATGAAGCATATGGTCCAATCTTTACATTTTTTAATATCATACTTATCCTTTTAATTTTTCTTTATTTTTTCTAATTACTTCATCTCTTGAAATATTTAAATTATTTCTTAAAGATTGTAAATAATATTCAACATCACCTAATTCCTCAATCAAGTGTTCTTTATTTAACTCACCATTGTGCATATACTTTTTAATAATATCTACAACTTCACCAGTTTCACCAGCTAATCCTAAACATGTATTAAGAAGTTTTATTTTCTTTTTTTTCTTAAATTTCTTTTTAATCTTTCTTTGATTATCTTTAACTAATTTTTTGTATTGCTTATCTATGTACCAATATGGGCTATCCATTTTTTATCCTTTTAATTAATTCTTCAAAATTCAAACTTTCTACTTCATTTAAATTAACCTCAAATCCTTTTTTACCCTTATATATCTCTTTTAGCTCATTATTGTACTCTATTTGCTCAAGAAATTCTTTTTCTAACAATTTGTATTCATTATTATTTTTCAAGTTAATTAAGAGTATATTACTATTATTTATTAAACAATTATTTAACTTGTTAAATTTAATCTTTACTTTATGTAAAATCATAGTTTGTTGAACTTCTAAAGTTTTACCTTCTACTATTAAATCAGCATTTGCTGAATAATTATTATTAAAATCTCTATCAGCATCATTACCATTAAGTCCAACTTTTAAACCTTGGTTTTTAAATTTTTTAACCAAAGTATCTTCAACTAACCAACCACCCACAATAATGTTTGCCAACATTTCTTCTTTATTTCTATTATCTAAGCTATAGCTTAATCTTCTATCATTATTAATATTATTATTTAAATGCTTTAAAGCATTTCTTTTATACAAAGGTAGATTTGTTAAGTTTAGTCTCCATATTTTATGTTTAGATAATTTATATCCTATATATTTATCTAATTCCAATTTTATCTTATCCATGTTTCTTCCCTTTAAAAAAGATCTTAAGTTATATCTTAGGTTATAATTTTAAGTTATATCTTAAGATAACTCAAGATATATAAAATTAGATCATAACTTTAGATACAACTTAGGTTAAATCTTAAGATATATTTTAAGTTATATCTTTAAATCCTAAATTATTTCATTTCTTCTATATAGGGGGCACTTTTTTAGCTCCCTATATCTTATGTTATCTTAAGTTGATATTTTAAGACAATTTAAGTTAATATTTTTAGTAATAACTTAAGTTTTTCATACAAAGGTTCTAAGAAAATATATAATCTGAGTGAATAATATCTTCAATATCTAAAGTCCCATAAGTAATTTCTAACTCATCAAGTTTTGTTTTTACTTCTTCAGATAAACTTAAGGCTTTAAACTCTTCTTTTAATTTAAATAGCAAATCATTTTTGTACAACTCTATAAATTGTTGCTTTATTATATGATGAAATTCCTCAGTGTCTGCATAATGTGTAGCAAATGAATCATGAATAACTTTAAAGTCTTTAATCCCTGCTTCTCTTGCTGCATTAACACTTAACATTAAATGTGTTGAATCTTGCATATGTATATAATTTGGGGCTATACTACTTAAATTTTTATTTTTATCTACATTATCTAAATTTTTGAATACATTTGGCTTTATTCTAAGTTTCCCAAAAAAAGTTGATATTCTAACACTCTCAAATTTATTGTACTTATGAGTACATTTAAAACCTAATATGTTAGTAAATTCTAATAATACTTTTTCATTTACCTTATCAGAATAAAAAGTTTTTACTAAATCTTTAATATAATTCATACCAATGTATGCACCAACTAAAGTATTATTAATTGAGTATTCTAAAATTTTAGTAATAAATAAAATACTTTCTTTACTTTTTAAACTTTCATCTATAATATTTTCTTTTTCATAATCTTTCATAAATTCTCTAATTTGTTCCAATAAACCAAAAAACTTAACAGAATAAGGTGTTGTCATTACCCCCTTTTTACAAAATTTCCTGTTAATCATTTCTGAATCTTTCCACATTGTTGCATAACTTCTCAACAAGTTTCTATTAAAAGTATCACTCATATGAATTGACTTTAATGTATCAAAATCATTTAAGACATCTAACATTTTATAAGCCACTTTACCATATATATCAGAAGGAACATCATTCTTAAGAAGATTTACATAAGAACCACCATCTTTATCTTTTAATAATCCAGAATAATGTTGAATTCCTGAACAACTTCCATCTAATTGACACTCAATTTGACTTTTGTATTTTTTAGGATTATTTAATTTAATAGCTTCAACATATTCATATATAGCTGCCAAGAATTGATAAGGTTTATCTGCATCTCTTAATAATGGTGATATTTCTCCACTTTCAGCATATTCTACTGTTAATTCTATTAATCTAGTGTTATCCTCTGTCCATTTAGCTCTATCTTTAAAAGAAACTTTATCATTACCAAAAAGGTTAGCAATGTTAATTTTCATCCATTTAAAGCCATTTTTACCAATTTCTTTTTTATTTTTAAATTTAATCAAAGATTTAGTTAAGTCATCCAATTGATTATTTAACATTGCTGAATTGTCATAAACTCTGCCTCTAAAATCTAAAATTTTAGGAATGAAAAACTCATCATACTTTGAAAACTTATTTACTAAATCTAAAACCATATTAAAAACTATTTTTTTATTAGAGGTCTTATGATTCTCTGTATGAATCTCACTTACTTCATCTCTATACTTTTTTAAAGCAACTTGAAATTCTTGTTCACCTTGATAATCTTCTCTTGCTATAGGTTTTGGTAATGTTCTTAATTCTTTCTTAAAATCCAATTTACCTAATACAGAATTATTATTCCATAATTTATTAATAAAACCTTTTAAATTATCATTAACAGTAAAAGGTACATCTTGTAAAGTATTTAAACAATTATAAACCTTATCTAAATCTTGATCTTGTAAACCTTTAACACTTGTTAAATCTTCATTATTTAAAATATAATTATTAAAAGGGCTAAAATCAGTATCTGAATTAATATACTCATTTCCTAAATAACCACCATTTTTAGTGTCAACCCAAGGTTTTGGCTTAATTACCATAGGTAAGCTTTTAAGCTCATTTAAATCAACCAATGTATCAATCTCATTAAGAATATTTTCATACTCTTCTGAAATTTTAATTCTTATTGTTGTTGCTTTAGCTTTCTTATGAACTTCAAAATTAAAGATTCCCATCTCTAAAAAATGATTAACTAAAAAAGCACCTATTTTTAATTTTTCTTCATTATTAAGATTTATTAAATTAATTTCATCTATATTTAATCTTTCAAAAGCTCTACTTAAATGGACCTTTCTCATATGAACACTATCTGTAGTTGTATTATCTTGAATAGCATTATAATAATGTAAGTGAGTATATTTTAATATATTATTTTTTTGTTGAGTTTGTATATTATTAATAACTTGTTTTGTAATTGTGTTTCTATTATTAAAACTTCCAACATATTTCAAAATAGTTTGTAAAGTTATATAAATAACCTCTTCACTAGTTATTAATTTTTTGTCCTTACCTTCTATATTTATACTATTATTCATTAATTTAAATATTAATTTTTTGAATTTACTTGATGTGTTTTTAAATTTTTCAAGTTTTTCATTATGAATATTTACAACATTTGGAATAACTTTTTTCATAAATATAATACATGTTTCAGTATTTTCAAAGTTTTCTTCTTTATTTTTATTAAACTTTTCAATAGTTTCATTTAACAAATTTAATTGATTGTTATACTGTTCAGTAACCTTATTTACATCCTCATAATATAAATACTCTTCATAACTTGTAATTATCTCTGTAGCTTTAGAATGTCTCATATTTATCCTTTTGTTTTTGTATTTACATATACTTCTAATTTATTATAATATTGAAATCTATGACCTCAAATTTTAATAAATTAAAATCCTTAATGAAATACTTAATAAGAAGCTAATAAATTAGCTCCCTATAAATATTAAAAATATTATATAAATATTTAATTATTGTTTAGATAAATATTTATTATAATATTCTTCTAAAAGTTTTATAATCTTTTTTTCTTTTTTGTCAGACCAATCACCTATTAATTTATTAAATGTTTCTGAAGTGTTATAAATATCTATTAGATCATCATTAACATCTTCTAATTCTTTACTTGTCTTTACTATTTTAAGTCTTAATTTTTCTCTATCTTTATCATTCTCTACAGAATTACATAATTCTTTTTTATGTCTTGGATTTTTTATAAATAAATCTTTAATAAATTTATCTTTATTAATTTTAACTAAAGTAGGTGTTGTTCCAGCTTTTGAATAACAATTATTATTACTATCAAATTCAACATCACATACAAAATTTAAAAACTTATAATAATTTAAATCTTCTTTTATTAAATCTCTTGGATATAATAAACTACCTTCTCTTAAATCCTCTGTTGTATAACTAAATATAACATATTCTACTTCATCATATTTATATATTTCAATATCACTAAACTCAACAACTATACTTTTATTATCTTTTTTCATGTTTATCCTTTTGTTTTTGTTTACATACTAAATTAATAATACATAATAAAAGGGTCAAATTGACCCCTCTATATATATTAATATATATTATTAACAATATAAAACCCTGTTAATATTATACATATAATTGTTAAATCCATTTTAAATGTCCAAAATATAAAGATAAGATTTAAAATAACCATAATCCATTTTCTGAATATAACCATTAAAATCTAAATAAGTAACCTTATTATCTTTAATATCAACTAACCTTAAAAAACCAACATCTTTAATATAAATTCTTTTTTTATTTATAAAATTATTTATTAAAATTCTTTCTTTTATTTCTTTTTCTTCTTTAGAACCTAACATATTAATCCTTTTCATTTATTGATTTATTCACTATTTTAGCCAAAAATTCATGTTTTACCATCATTTCCTTTAATAGTTCTAATTTTATATTAGTGTTTTTAACTATATTAATAAGAACATACTTGTCTTCATCCCATGACATTTCATATAATAATTCATCTGAACAATTTTCATTTTTTGCAACTGATGCCCTAACTATTGAATCATTATCATAACTTAACTCATCTAATAAATCTGCTGAACAATTTGGATTAACAGCAACTCCAGCTCTAATTAAAGAATTTTTGTCTTTACTTAATGTAATTAATTCATCTTCTGAACAACTTGGGTTTAATACTTTTTCTATTTTTTGATTATGTGTTAACATATTTATCCTTTTAATTTTGTATTATTAAAATAATACTTAATAAGATGCTAATAAATTAGCACCCTATAAATATTATATAAATGTGATATTATCTTTTTTATAATTTAAGCCATTTAATTCCTTAGATGATAAGTTTATAATATCATATCCATTTTTTATTAAATCTTTTATATCCAAATCCTTTAAAAATAGTCTGTAATTTCTTACTCTGTCTTCATTAATTTGCACAGCCTTAAAACTTTTACTTAATAAGTTATATTCTTTTAGTATTAACTTCTTCATATCTTTACCCTTTTGTTTTTGTATTACTTTAATAATACTTAATAAGAAGCTAATAAATTAGCTCCCTATAAATATTAAATTGATAATGTAAAGGTTATCAGTCTTTTATAAAATCTATTGTTAAGCCTCTTCATTCTTAACTGCCATGTTTGGTGTGGCTCCCCCTTGAAGTTCTCCAGCTTTCTATCCAGTGCTGGTACTTTTTCTTATCTTAAACTCAAAGATAAAGGGTCTCCCCTGTGAAACTTAAAAAGACTAAATAATCTTTTTAAACTCTTAATATCTAATTATAAGTTAAATTTTAAAAAATATTAAAATAAAACATAAATCAGATAAAACTTTAAAAATCTTTCAATCTTTTAAGTTCTTCTATTATTTAATTATAAGTTAAATTTTAAAAAATATTAAAATAAACATAAATTAAATAAATTCTTTTAAAACTTTAAAAAATTAAATAAATCTTTTAAACTCTTAATATCTAATTATAAGTTAAATTTTAAAAAATATTAAAATATAACATAAATTAAATAAATTCTTTTAAAACTTTAAAAAATTAAAACTAATCTTTTAAACTCTTAATATCTAATTATAAGTTAAATTTTAAAAAATATTAAAATAAAACATAAATTAAATAAAATTAATTAAATATATAAATATAATATAGATATATTATTAATTGATTCATAAAGTAATTATAATAGATAAAATAATAAAAATAGAAAATAATCAAACTTTTACAAAAGAATTTACAAATTTGCAGATTAATAGATAAATATTATAAAAATATATGGTAATTTAGGAAGTAATAAGTAATTAAATAGGATTATATGGAATTGTTAAAAAGAATTAAATAAGGAGTATTTAAAGGAAGGCTAAGCTATAATTAGAATTATATTAATAGTGTTAAGTTGGTTGAGGAAAAAAAACAATACATTAATTGGAAATTTACCAATCTGCATTAAAATAGAGTTAAAATAGAGTTAAAATAGTATTAAAATAGTATTAAAGTATTTAAAAGTAGTATAATATTTGTAATATTTATAATAAATTCACTTGATTTATATAAAATTTTAATAAAATTACTTAATTTATATAATATTTTAATAAAAAGAATTATTTTACTTATAATTAAATAGTAAGAGTTAAAAAATATTATCTGTTTAATATTTGTTTAAACTTAAATAAAACTTAATTTAAGGAAACTTTAAGAAATAAATCTATATAAATTTAAAATTATAAAAAAAAGACCTATAGGGGGGACAAAAGTTTTGGCCCAAAT
>CAVYIL010000210.1:0-8040 GCA_963768325.1 uncultured Flavobacteriaceae bacterium
CATCTGTTTCAAAAGTTTGATGTACTGGTGGTGGCTGATGTATTCTGCCTGTTATGGGTTCAAAATCATGAATGGAAAAGGTGTATGGAAAACTGTATCCATCATATCCTACAACATCAAAAGGGTGTGTGGCGTATATCATGTCAAAGATTTCATCTTGTTTCTTTATTTTTATTAAAAAATCACCTTTCTCGTTATTTGTTTCTAATTCATAGGGTGCTTTGATGTCTCTTTCGCAAAAAGGGGAGTGTTCTAAGAGTTGCCCGAACCAGTTTCGGTATTTTTTTGGTGTGTAGATAGGTCTTCTGGATTCTACAATAAACAAGCGGTTGTCTGTGGTGTTGAAATCTAATTTATAAATAGTTCCCCGAGGGATTAATATATAGTCGCCGTACTTAAAGTCTAAATTGCCTAGATGACTACGGAATTTCCCGCTTCCTTTATGGATGAAGATTAATTCATCTGCGTCAGAGTTTTTGTAAAAATAATTTACAGTAGATTCTTGTGGTGCTGCTAATATGATGTTTACATCGCTATTGGTAAGTACAATTTTTCTGCTTTGTAAATAATCCTTTTCGGGGTTAATATTAAATCCATGAAGGCGATAGGATTTTATGTTATTTTTTATGGCTATTTTAGGAGCTACGGAATAACTTCCTTTAATATCTTTTACTTGTGTAGGTCTATGATGGTGGTATGAATTGGTTGACATTCCATCAAAGCCTATTGTTCCGAATAATTGTTCTGAATATAAGCTGCCATCGGGTTTTCTGAAAATTGTATGTCGTTTAGGAGGTATGTTACCTAAAATATGATAAAAAGGCATAATTATAATAATTTACAAGATTAATTATTTTTCTTCAATCAGGTGATTATACAGGGTAGATCGACCTTATTCCGGATTGCGTTTAATAAGGTAATGCAATAATAGTAGTAAATTTTGCCAAAATAAACTCATAAGTATACAAATATCGTGAAAAATATTCTTTATTTTGATTAAGTCTGTCAAAGATTTTTATAGATAGGATTGAACTCGTTTAAGCCACCTCATAGGGTTAAAACCAAAAACCTAAGCTAAAGAACCAAATAGATTCATTAGTTTGCGGAGAAAGGGAATATTTAATTTGCATAGGTCCTGCAAAAGTTTCTAATCCATATCCTAGGGCATATCCTGAGAAATCGGGTGCTAAAGTCCAGCTTTTTATGCTAAACAATTTATCGCTTACATTGGCAAAATTAGTGGAAATGTTTATGTGGTTTTTTTTGTAAAATTCATAATCAATGGTAAGAGATGTTTTGAAAAAACTAGGTACACTTGTTCTAATAAAATCAAAACCGTAGAAAGGGATAAAGTTGCTTAAGGTTTTGGCTCCAAATCCGCCAAATATAAAATCTAAAGATTGGAGTTCTGTGTTTCCGATTTTTAAACCTGCTTCTAATTCCACATTCATAGAGACTTTATTGATTAATGGAGTGGCGTAACCAAATTTACCCTTTGCGATAGAAAACTTTTTGAATTGTTTTAAAAAATCGGAAGAAAAAAGATAGGTATTGATGTTTCCATTGAACAAAAATCCTCTTTTTGGAAAGTGTTTGTTGTCATAAGTGTCTAATTTTAGGTATGCAAAAAGGCTGTAATAATCACTATTATCAAAATATCTAGGGTTTTTGCTTTCTTGTTTTATTGTTTTTGTGATTTTTTTGTGCCGTCTATATTCTGTACCGATGCCTAAAGATAAAGTTTGTTTAAGTAGCGTTTCTACATATAACTGAGCTGTAAAATCTGTGTATTCAATATTAATTTTGTTTATACTAAATTCATTTAGATCAACAGTGACGTTTTTGTCAAATTGATTGTACCTATATTTCATTCCGATACTCCAATAAAATCCTTTATCAATATAGTAGTCTAGATTGTAACGAATATTATCGCCTAATGCCATGTCAAAAGAGAGGACATCGTTATTGAACAAAAGACTTTTTTTGGTTACATTTATTAGTGCAGCTGATTTATATAAATTATCATAATGGATGGCAAAACGCAATAACATTTTATTTTCGCTCTCTTTTAGGATAATTTTCAGTTCTTTTCCCTCTCCATTATCTAGTAATCTATAACTTATTCTGTCAAAATTTCCTGTAGCAGACAAGTTGTTAATCCCTTCATTTATTTTTTCGTATGTTATTGTTTTTAAGGTTTTTAGTTTTAATTTTCCTCTTACGTATGCTCTAGTATATCTTTGGTTTCCGGTTATAGTAAGCTTGTTAATATCAAAGGAGTGTGTGTTCTTTTTTAATATAGGTCTAGGTTTTGAAGGTTTTTGACGCTTTTTTATGGCAATCAATTTATCGTAGTTTATATTCGTAGCTTTTTCTCCGTTGGCAATGATCTGATCAGCTTCTTTAAATGACATTACAGAAAACCCTGACACAGATGGTTTTATGTAGATGTCGGTTTTTTTTATTTTGTGTTTCATTTCATTTATAGTTCTGAAATTACTTATCTGTAATAGTATATTGGTTACAGAGTTTAATTGTTCTTTTGTCATTAAACTATCTTGTACATCTACACCAATAACTATATCTACACCTTTGGCTCTGATTTCATCAACAGGGTAATTATTAACGACCCCACCATCGGTCATTACTATGTTATCTAATTCTATAGGACTAAAGACAGAGGGTAAAGCTCCACTTGCTGATACTGCTTCGGGTAAATAACCTTTGTCTAATAGAACTTGTTTTCCAGTTTCAATATTAGTAGCGATACAGAAAAAAGGAATAGGAAGTTTGTCAAAGTTTCGGATATTGCTAACATGAGAGGTTAATTCTGAGAATTTATTATAAAAGTTTTGTCCTTTTGACAAACTTTTTGGTAATCCAATTTTAAAATAATCAAATGGTAATGTTAAAGCGTATTTTTCAGAATCTTCTCTTTCGTAGAATGTTTTGGCATTTCTAGGGATATTGTCTTGTATTAATGAGTCGAAGTCAACTGTTCTGAATATAGAATCTAATTGAGTTGCGTTATATCCTGCAGCGTATAAACCTCCAACTATGGCTCCCATACTTGTTCCTCCAATATAATCGATTCGTACACCAGCTTTTTCTATAACTTTTAAAACGCCGATATGGGCAAAACCTTTTGCACCACCACCACTTAGAACTAGTCCTACTTTTAGATCTTCGTTAACTTTAATAGAATCTGCTACATTGGTTTTTTCTATAACTTGTGAGAAAATTTTATTTAACGTGAGTAGATGCATTATTATAAATAATGTAAATATACTTTTTGGTAATGTATGCGTTTTAGGCATGTTTATTTTTTTTTTGATAGATAATAATTATAAACTTTTGTTGCTTTAGAACTTCCAATTATAGATGCAAGTTCTTCTTTTGTTGCTTCACTTATTCTTTTTACGGATCTAAAGTGTTTAAGTAACTCTATACTAGTTATTTCGCCGATTCCAGTAATAGAGTCCAACTCAGTGTCTAATGCTGATTTGCTTCTTTTTTGTCTGTGAAAGGTTATACCAAACCGGTGTGCTTCATTACGTAAATGTTGAATAATTTTTAGGGTTTCTGATTTTTTGTCTAAATATAAAGGTATTGAATCTTCTGGATAATAGATTTCTTCTAATCTCTTAGCGATTCCAATTATTGTTACTTTCCCCCTGATACCTAGGTGGTCTAAGGCTTTTAATCCTGAGGACAACTGACCTTTGCCGCCGTCGACAATGATTAATTGAGGTAGCGTTTTTTTTTCTTCAATAAGTCTTTTGTATCGTCTATATACAACCTCTTCCATAGAGGCAAAATCGTTTGGACCCTCTACCGTTTTTATATTAAATTTTCTGTATTCTTTTTTGAGTGGTTTAGCATCTTTAAATACTACACAAGCGGCAACAGGGTTGGTTCCTTGGATATTAGAGTTGTCAAAACATTCTATATGTCTTGGTTCTACGGGTAATCTGAGGTCTTTTTTCATTTGCAGCATTAATCTATTAACATGCCGATCGGGATCTAAAATTTTAGTTTGTTTAAACCGTTCTTGTCTATAATATTTAGCGTTGCGAAGTGATAACTCTACAATTTTTTTCTTGTCTCCTAATAGGGGAACGGTTGTTTTTATGTTTTCTCCAAGATTTACTTTTATAGGGACAAATACTTCTTTTGACATAGAGTTAAATCGTTGCCGTAATTCTATTATCGACAGTTCTAGTAATTCTTTGTCGGTTTCGTCTAGTTTTTTTTTGATTTCAGAAGTATGTGATCTAACGATTGCTCCGTGAGAAATTTGTAGAAAATTAACATATCCATATGCTTCATCAGAAAAAATCGAAAAAACATCTACATTTGTTATTTTAGGATTTACAACTGTTGATTTAGCTTGATAATTTTCGAGAATTTCTATTTTTTCTTTAATTCTTTGAGCGTCCTCAAATTCCATTTTGGTAGCATATTTTGTCATCTGGTCTTTAAAACGGTTTACAGAATCTTTAAAATTGCCTTTTATAATTTGGCGAATAGCCTCTACATTATTTATATATTCTTTCTCATCTTGTAACCCTTCACACGGGCCTTTGCAATTACCTAAATGATACTCTAAGCATACTTTGTATTTTCTGCTTTTAATTTTTTCGGGAGACAAGTCGTAATTGCATGTTCTTAGTTGGTATAATTCTTTAACTAATTCTAATAAAGTGTTTACGGTTTTAAAATTAGTATAGGGACCAAAATATTCAGAACCATCTTTGATTAGATTACGAGTTGGGAATATTCTGGGAAATCGTTCTTTTTTAATGCATATCCATGGATAAGTTTTATCATCTTTTAGCATGACATTAAAGCGAGGTTGATGCTTTTTGATCAAGTTGTTTTCTAGGAGTAGCGCGTCGGTTTCGGTTTCAACAACGATATGCTTGATTGAATAAATTTTTTTAACCAAAACATTAATTCTATAACTGTCGTGATTTTTGTTGAAGTAAGATGCGACTCTTTTTTTTAAATTTTTAGCCTTACCTATGTATAATAATTTTCCTTCTTTGTCAAAATATTGGTACACCCCAGGGCTAGACGGGATGGTTTTTACTTGAATATCTAATGAAACCTGCTTCATATTACAAGTGTAAATTTAAGGATTAGCCACAGTTAAAGTACTAAATTAGTGGGTTTAAAATATGTTAAATTTTTAGATTGTGTTTAAATTAGTTTAAAAAGTTACAATATAATATAATGGTTCTCGAATTTTATTACTTTAGTGGATTAAAATATTAATACCTTTTGGAGAAGCAGAAGAAAATTTTAGGCCAACGGATAAAGTAGATTTCCCTATTTTAGATTTGAGAAATATTGACGTAAAAATAGATACAGGAGCGTATACCTCGTCTATTCATTGCACAAAAATTAGAGAAGAAAACAATTTGTTACATTGTAGCTTTCTTGATCCTACGCATCCAGAATATAATGGCAGAAAATTTACATTTAGTGATTATGATATTACTGCAGTAAAAAGTAGTAATGGAAATGTAGAGTTACGATATATGATAAGAACACAGATTACACTTTTTAATGAAACTAATTCTATAACACTCACTTTGACTTCTCGTGATGATATGCGTTTTCCTGTATTGATAGGGCGCAAATATTTAAGTGGAAAGTATTTAATTGATCCTCAACTAATAAACCAGTCCTATAATTTAAAATAAAAAATGAATATAAAAATACTTTCACGTAGCTCAAGCCTCTATTCTACCAATGCACTGGTACAGGCAGCGCTAAAACGCAAACATGATGTTCAAGTAATAGATCCTTTGAGTTGTGATATTGTAATCGAAAAGAAAAAGCCCGAAATTTATTATCGAGGTAAAAAATTAGATCATGTAGATGCTGTTATTCCTAGAATAGGTTCCTCTATAACTTATTATGGTACTGCAGTAGTAAGACAATTCGAGGCAATGAGTGCTTTTACCACGGTAAACTCTCAAGCATTAATACAATCTAGAGATAAATTAAGAAGTTTACAGATATTATCCAAGGCAGGTCTGGGGCTTCCTAAAACGGTATTTACTAATTACTCTAGAGATGTTTCTGGGGTTATTGCTCATGTAGGTGGTGCTCCTTTGATCATTAAACTATTAGAAGGAACCCAAGGGTTAGGGGTGGTTTTAGCAGAGACTACAAACGCTGCAGAATCCGTAATTGAGGCTTTTAATGGGTTACAAGCTAGAGTTATAGTTCAAGAATATATTAAAGAAGCTAATGGGGCTGATATCAGAGCATTTGTAGTAGATGGAGAGGTTGTGGGCGCAATGAAGAGACAGGGCAAAGATGGGGATTTTAGATCTAATTTGCATAGAGGTGGAGTAGCAAACGTCGTTGAACTAACTGAAACAGAAGAAAATGCTGCCATAAAAGCTGCAAAAGCATTAAATTTGGGAGTGGCTGGTGTTGATATGTTACAAAGTGAACGGGGTACGCTCATTCTTGAAGTAAATTCTTCTCCTGGATTAGAGGGGATTGAAAAAGCAACGGGGAGAAATATAGCTAAATCTATAATTCGTTTTATCGAACGAAGTCTTTAATATATGAGAAAAGATCAAAAAGATAATGCATTACATATTTTGGGGGAAGAAATTCCTCTAGGAACTAGCAAAACTATTAATTTTAATATAGCTAAGCTTTATACGTCTACTAGGGTAGAGATACCGATAATTATTGAACGATCCAAAAAACCCGGACCTACGGTTTTGATTACAGCAGGTGTACATGGGGACGAAATTAACGGGGTGGAAGTTGTAAGGCAAATTATATCCAAAAAAATTAATAAACCAATACGGGGTACCATAATTTGCATACCGGTTCTTAATGTATTTGGATTTTTGACTATGAATCGTTTTTTTCCTGATGGAAGGGATTTAAATAGGGTTTTTCCAGGAACCAAAAATGGGTCTTTAGCAAGTAGGTTTGCATATCAGTTTATTAATGAAATTTTACCTGTAGCAGATTTCTGTATGGATTTTCATACTGGTGGAGGTAGCAGATTTAATGCTGCCCATATTAGAATTGATCAAAAGAATGAGCGATTAATAGAGATGGCTAAGGTATTTAATGCTCCTTTTACTCTTTTTACTAAAAACCTAAAAGGATCCTATAGAGACACATGTGCTAAAAAAGGTATTGATATATTGTTGTTTGAAGGTGGCAAATCCCAAAATAGTAATAGAGAAATTGCTAAAGAAGGGTTATATGGAGCAATGAGAGTTCTGAATCACCTAAAGATGTTGCATCCTAATTTTACAATCCCAGAAGCGGTAACCAAAAGTATTTTTGTGAAAAAAAGTTTTTGGATTAGGGCTAAATATAGCGGATTATTACATATCAAAATACTATATGGTAAACATGTAGAAAAGGGGGAGTATTTAGCCACAATTACCGATCCATATGGAAAAATGAGACATGTAGTAAAGGCTCCTAATAATGGATATATAATCAATGTTAATCAAGCACCAATTGTATATAAAGGGGATGCTATTTTTAGAATAACAATAGAACTTCAAGAAGATTATTAAAATAAGGTAAATAGATTATGTGTTTTTGAGGGTAGTAAATGGTCAAAAAACATAATTTTCTGAAAACAGCAATGGATAAAAATATAATACGCAAAAAGTATAAAGCGTTACGAGCGAAATTATGTAATGAAGAAATGGAAAAATTAAGTCTTGATATAGCAAATAACGTACTTCAATTAGCAATTTGGGATAAATCTTTTTTTCATATTTTTTTATCGATACCAAAACAAAAAGAAATAGACACAGAATTTATTCTTCATATTCTTCAGGGTAAGGATAAAAATATTATAGTTTCTAAAAGTAATTTTGAGAATAATACATTAGAACATTTTCTACTTACGGATGGAACTATCTTAAAAACTAATTCGTGGGGAATACCAGAGCCGACGGATGGTATTCAGATTAACGAGGATAAAATAGATGTGGTTTTTGTTCCATTATTAGCGTTTGACATAAAAGGAAATCGGGT
>CAVYIL010000211.1:0-3163 GCA_963768325.1 uncultured Flavobacteriaceae bacterium
CAAAGATAATTATGGAACTGAATTACATGACAACCAAAAAAAACATGATCCTCAGTCAATTGAAGACGGGGAAATTAGTGACGAGCACATTTAAAATAATTACGTTAGTTATATTTTCGACTTTACTTATATATTTTCATGATCTCATACCTAAAGGGTATGGGGAAATAGGAAAATCATCTCTTAGAGTATATTTGTACACTGTTTCTGCCGAGTTAAGGTTTTTATTAACTTGGCTTATTATTTATTACCTGGCAAAAGGAAAACAATGGCGTTTTGTTATTTGGTTGCCAGTAGCGATGACCATATATCAATTAATAATAAGGGTTTTTAGTCTCCAAAAAAGCACATATAATGATTTTGATGTAAAACTTATTGTCACTATGGTTTTATTTATATCGCTAATAGTCTTTTATTTTTATTCAAAAAAAGATCGTAAATGAGTAAAGAAATATTGGAAATAATAGAGTTTTACAAAGAGAATAAAGATTCTTATTCTAAAGAGGAGAGGGTAAAAATAAAAAAAGAAATTAAGAAGAAATTAAATAAGCTAGGCAAGGTCGTAATAAAATTTATAGATCAAGAAAATAACAGGTAATTACGCGTTGTTATTTTGCTCGTCGTACTTCTCTACTAAATCATCAACTTCTAGGTGCAAATTACCTAAACTTTTTATTATTGATTCCATTTCAGTTTCAAGGTTAACAAATTTATAGTCTAAATATTTTTTCATTTTTATGAAAACTTTTTCTGCTATAATTTCCTCAATACTTTTTCCCTCAAATTTAGATATTGTTCGTTCTTCTTTTTTAACAAACATTTCTCCTTCCCCTGTTAATAGCCAATTTGGGTTTATGTCTGTATATGTTTTGAGTATATTCTCAACTTTAGAAGCGCCTATGTCTTTTACTTTATCTAAAAAGCCATTGGATAACCCAGTTTCACGATAAAATTTACTTTTATTTATCTTCTTATACTCTATTATGTCAAGCACTCTAGATACTATACTCATATTAATTTAGATTATATTCTAATTATATTTGCTTTATTTGAGTAAATAATCTATATTTGTACTGTTCAACAAAAACAAAACAAATAATATTAATTCTAAACACAAATATATGCAAACTGCTCTTAATAACAATAACATTAAAAAAGGTTTAACCGTAAATGTATCTCCAATTTTAACTAAAGAGGTTGTTTTTGATCTTTTTAAAGACAGCAAAATTGTAGTTAACGAGGAAGAAAGAAGTGTTTTTGCAGAATTAGACCACAGTGGATTTTATATATCGTGTGAACGTTTAGAATTAGACACAGAGTACCAAGACATCACAATCTACTACGGAGACGAGATACAAATAACAGATCAGGCTTCAATAAACGAAGTAGCCAACTACTTAGCTTATTTCGCTCAAGACGTGCTTGATAATGCAGGTAATGGGTTCTCGATAAGTGATAAGCAACACGCAACTAACCAAATATACTCATAAGATGGAATTTACCAACACAAGACTAGCAAACGAAGCAACAGCCCAGTATATGGGCGTGTTGCTGAAGAAAGAATATTTAAGCATCCAGACACTAGGAGAGTACTGGAGATACCAAGAAGAAGAAAGAATACTAAAAGCCTGTAATGATTTAGGGTTAAAAGATTTGGAAGAAGAACTAAAAAACTACTAAAAAATGAATATAAAAGAAGCCGTAAAAAAAGCATATGATAATCTGCCAGAAGGCGGAAAAACTAAAGCCAGTGAAATACACGGTATAACAGCAGAGTATTTTAAAAGAATAGTAAACGGAACACCTAAAGACATAGGTATATACTATACAGCACTTAGCTCGATAAAAAAAGCAGCAAAATACTGCAAAAAAGACACGGACCTAAAAGTTAGTGTAATCAACAGCATAAACGTAGAAAAAGGACAAAATCCAACACAGAGATGGAAAGCATTCAATTCATTCAAATAACACCAGAGCAATTACAAAACTCCATAATAGAAGGTGTAAAATTTCACATAGAAGAGTTAAAAAAAGAATTTCAACCAAAGACACCAACAGAGTATTTGACACGAAAAGAAACGGCAGGTGCTTTAAAAGTAGATTTATCAACTATATGGAGATGGACAAACGAAGGTATATTACAATCTTATGGCATAAGTAACAAGGTGTATTACAAGCGAAAAGAAGTAGAAGAAGCATTAACGCTGTTAAAGAAGTAGCGTATGTTCCCTACAAAAAAATCACAAGATAAAGCAATCAAGATAATAAGCGTACTAATGATGTTATGTGTTCTTTTTTTATTCTATTTCTCGATAACACTAATTATACTCTTACTAGAACTTAAAAACATATACCCTATAAACCTTAATTAAACGATAAAAAGCAATGGCAAGATACTACACAGAAAACAACAAAGAAATTACAAATAGAGTACTACAAGGAAAAACAACGATATTTCTTCACTCACAAATGGGAGTAATCAAAAAGCAGGAAGCAGTAGAATACGCTAAAAACAAACGAAGCTACGTATATGATGTATATACAGATAGCAAAGATAACGGGCGGATCGTAATAGGACAAGCAGTACCAAGGTAACAATCCCAAAAAATCAAAAAATCAACAAAGACATATAAACAAAAAAACCCACTAAAAAGATAGTGGGGCAAATAAAACCAAGCGTGTACAACACTACTTATACAACGCTTAATAACTAAATCAGACACCAAAATTATGAAAACACAAGAACACACACAAGTATTGACACTAGAAAAAATCAACCCTAGTACATTACCAGAATTACAAGGCTGGAAAGACAAACAATTAGAGATAGTTAAGAGTTGTCCATTCATTGAAATAAAAGACAATAAAACATACGACAAAGCAAAACAGCACCGTACAGCTCTTACCTACGCAAGAACCTCAATAACCAAACAAGAAAGGATATTATTATCCAAAATAAAAGATTTTAGAGGCAAGGTATCACTAGCATCAAAGGAGTTAATAGCAATATCCTTACCACACGAGCAAAAACAACAAGAAGAGGTAAAGAGGTACGAAGCAAAAAAGGAAGCAGAAAAAGCCCATAAAATAGCACTAGAAAAGGAGCGAGTAGACACGATACTAGGAAAGATAAACAACTTCACTAACCACTGGATAAGCGAAG
>CAVYIL010000212.1:0-18221 GCA_963768325.1 uncultured Flavobacteriaceae bacterium
AACGGTCTGCCCCTCCAGCAGCCCGGCCAGATGCCGTTCTCGCCCCGGGCAGCGGCTCCGCGGTCACCACCCCACCGACCGCATGCCGGAACACCAACCCCGCGCCGGGGGCGGAGCCCTCCCGCCCTATCCCTAAGTGTGATACAGAAGAAAACAAGGGATAAGGTTACTTTGATTATTCTTTTACTACAGTTACTTTTTTACTGATTTTTGTTTGATTAGTAATCATTCTAGCATCTCCACTCGTATTATAATTTTTTAAAAAAACAATATCCTCTACAAAACCATCCAATATAAATTCTCCTTCTTCTTCAAAAGTAACCCAAAAAGGGATAACATTTTCATTTTTTGAGATTCCATATGCTTCTGTCGTTTTACCTTCTAGTTCTGGAATAGTTCTGACATTCTTAAATTTACCAAAATGAAAAGCTATAGTTCTTTCATCTTCCTCACTAAGTTTTATGCTATCTAACTCTGATTTATAAATAATTTCTCCATACCTAGGTTGATTTACTATTGAATTAGTATTAAACCTAAGTAAAGTTCGGGAAATATCATTTTTTTCATCTCCATCGGTATATTCTTTCACCACTGTAACTTTTTTTCTAATTTCTATTTCATGAGTAATCTTTAGGTCTGAACCATCTTTATTATAATTTGTTAAAATAACAATATCTTTAAAATACCCGCCTAATTCAAATTCTCCAACTTTGTCAAATGTAAAATTGAATGCAACATCTTCTTTTTTATTTATTACAGAAAAACTATCCAAAGTCATTTTTTTAAGCTCTTCAATTGGAGGTGTTTTTTTAAACTGACCAATGTATAGAACTCTTGCTCTTAATGTGTTTTTGTTTAATTCAAAAGTGTCTAAATTTGATTTATATCGAATATTTCCTATCTCAGAAGAGTTTAGTACTGGTTTATTTGTGAAGTCTACTAAAATATTTTTGGTAGTACTGCTAATTCTTGTTATTGTAGTTCTGCCCTCTGAATTGTCACAACTAGTGACAAGTACGATGACTAATAAAAGTAATATATTAATATTTATTTTGTGCATTTTTCACTTCTTTTATAGAATCATTTTTAAATCTTATATTTTCAGCTTCTATTATAGCATTATTCTTAAGTTTATTCCTTTTCATAACTTTCATAAGGTCTCTAACATAAATTAGAGTGTCTTTTTTCACCCTTACCCCAGATATCGAAACTCTACCAAATTCCATAGATTTATGATGGCTATATACATTTTCTATTGATAATGTCATTTTCTCATCTCCATAATAAGGAAAATTATCATAATTTGGAGCTATAGAATCATTTGACTTAGGCATTGACACAAGCGCCCCTTTAGCAATACTATCATTAGCTTTATTATTGTTATTAAAACGCTTATTATACTCCGTTTTTATACTGTCATAATAATCCACAACCGATTTAAAATTTAAAGAAAAACTATAAATAGATTTCATCAGATCATCATAACTTTTTGCAAAACTACCAAAAGTCATAAAATCAGGATTCCCCCAAGAATCTGTTAATCCATTATCCTTTTAAACAACCTATCCCTAAGTGTGATATAGAAGAAAATAAGGGATAAGGTTACTTTGATTATTCTTTCACGACGGTTACTTTTTTACTGATTTTATGTAGCTTCGTTATTACTCTAGCAACTCCACTTTTGTTATAATTCTTTAAAAGAACAATATCCTCTACAAAACCATCTAATATAAATTCCCCTTCTTTATCAAAAGTAATTCCAAAAGGGATATATTTTCGATCATCTCTTATTCTAAATGTATCTGTCGTTTTGCCCTCTAATTGAACTATATCACGAGTATTTTTAAATTTCCCTACATGAAACACTGTTGCTCTTTTGTTATTCTCATTTAATTCAATGGTATCCAAATCTGATTTATACACAATCTGTCCATAATGTTTATTTTGAATCATCAGTGTATCCGGAAATCTTAACAATATTCGAAATCTATTGTTTTTGGTTTCTCTTTCTACATACTTTTTTACAGCAGTAACCTTTTTATTTATTTCTATCTCTATACTTCTCTTTTGGTCTACTCCATCATTGTAATAATTCTTTAGGATAACATTATCTTTTAAATATCCTCCTAAGTAAAACTCCCCTTCCTTATTAAAAATCATCTTAAAATAAACGGGTTTTTTTTGATTAATCAGAATAAAACTATCCAATTTTTTCTTTTTTAATTCTTCTAAAGAATATCTTTTGTTAAACTTTCCTATATAAAGAATCTTCTCTCTAATAATATTATTACTAATATTAAAAGTATCTAAATCAGAATTAAATTCGATTTGTCCATGTTCTATCGTATTCACTTCAGGTTTTTCAGGAAAATCTATTTCTAATTTTGAATATGACGAATAAATAAGATTGTTTGCATTAGTGTTTGAAACTGATTCGCTTTTATTATTTATTTTTGAGTCAAAACAACTAACAAAAATTGTCATTGATATAAATATTACCAATAACCTAACGCCTATTTTTAGATTGTTCTTTTTCAATTTATTCAATATATTTTTTTTTATAATTTGCAATTTCATTTTCTATTTTCCTCTTATTATACCTCTCTACTTTCTGGTTAACTTTTTCCTCATCCCTACTATAAGCAAGTGTGTCTTTAATCGTAATATTTACAACTTCTTTGTATCTTGAATCATATTTATTTAATAACTCCATTTTATAAACAACCAACTTATCACCATAGTATTGAAACCCTTTATAATTTGGAGCTATAGAATCATTTGGCTTAGGCATTGACACAAGCGCCCCTTTAGCAATACTATCATTAGCTTTATTATTGTTATTAAAACGCTTATTATACTCCGTTTTTATACTATCATAATAATCCACTACCGATTTAAAATTTAAAGAAAAACTATAAATAGATTTCATCAGATCATCATAACTTTTTGCAAAACTACCAAAAGTCATAAAATCAGGATTCCCCCAAGAATTTGTTAATTCATTATCCTTTTAAACAACCTATCCCTAAGTGTGATACAGAAGAAAACAAGGGATAAGGTTACTTTGATTATTCTTTCACGACGGTTACTTTTTTACTGATTTTTGTTTTCTCAGTAATCATTCTTGTGTCATTTTGATTATTATAATTATTTAACAAAACAATATCCTCTACGTAACCATCTAATATAAATTCTCCTTCTTTATCAAAAGTAACTCCGAAAGGAATAACTTTCTCGGTTTTTGAAATATTATAACCATCAGTTGTTTTACCTTCTAATTCTGAAATAGTTCTAACATTCTTAAACTTACCAAAAACAAAAGATGTTGTTCTTAAATCTTTAGTGGTTAAATTTATTGTATCTAAATAAGATTTATAAATAATCTCCCCGTATTCTTCAAAATTCACTCTAGTTTTATCAGGAAATCTAAGTAGAACCCTTACATTATCAAGTTCTTCATCTCCTTGGGTATACTCTTTTACAACAGTTATTTTCTTACTTACTTTTACTTGATGAGTTATCGCTTTAGAACTACCATCTTCATTATGTTTTTTCAAAAGAACTATATCTTTGATGTAACCATCTAATATATATCCCCCTGTATCTTTAAAATTAAACTTAAAAGGAATTATTCCGCCTTTTTGAATAGGAAAACTATCTAAAGTCATTGCTTTTAATTCTTCAATAGTGTGTTGATTTTTAAATTTACCAAGATAAAGAATCGTACCTCTTAAATTATTTTGATTTAAAACAATTGTATCTAAATCTGATTTATATTGAATAGCTCCAATTTCCTCTATATTGATCACTGGCTTATTAGGAAATTCTATAATTAACTCACTATTGTTTATAGTTGTAATAGTGTTTTCTATTTTTTTAACATAATTACCACAACTAATGAAGACTAATAATATTTGTAATACAAGAACTTTAGATTTATTACTAATATTGCACATATTTAAATTATAACAGTTTAATCTTTTTTTAAATTATTTCTGACTTTGTTTAATTTTTCTTGGTTTTTTAATCGAACATGCTCATTTACTCTTTCTTGATCCTTAACATATATAAGTGTGTCTTTACTATATTTATTTAAAATTTCACCCGACCTAGGATCTATTAAATGTATGTATTCAATAGACAATTTCATTTTTGCCTCCTCTATATATTCAATAGGTGTAGTTGTTGCTTCTTTAATACTATCATTAGCTTTATTATTGTTATTAAAACGCTTATTATACTCCATTTTTATACTATCATAATAATCCACAACCGATTTAAAATTTAAAGAAAAACTATAAATAGATTTCATCAGATCATCATAACTTTTTGCAAAACTACCAAAAGTCATAAAATCAGGATTCCCCCAAGAATCTGTTAATCCATTACTATGCCGGTCACTTTTTAGCATATCACCATGTCTATTTGACCCATATAAAGGACCAAAAGCAGCATTCCCCGTTAATCTATCATAATAACTTTGATTATTATTACCACGATCATAATCTATATCCTTATATAAATTCTCCCATTTGCAGAATGCCCCACTCCATTTAAAGAATTTTCCTGAACCCTTTGGGTATTCGGCAAGTTGTCCATGTTCTTTTCCAGGTAAACCAGGACCACCATATCGATCAAAATCTGGCTTAATAGTATGTGTAATGGTAAATGTACCCTCTATACAATTTCCTAATACTCTACTACTATATCTTACCTCTTTTACTTTTACATCATGCGAAAAAGCAATATCAAACACGTGGGAGCGGGTTAGACTATTGGATTTTGCATTTACTTTTTTAACCATTTCATCCTTAAAGCACTGATTATCATCAGGATCATAGTTGTCCGTAGTTTGGTTAATAGCCTCTTTAAGAGTTTGTGCTATTTTGTCAAAAATTTGCCTTGATGTACTACTATTCATATTTTGTTATTGTTTAAAATTTATTAGCTAACGAAAATATCCCTTTTACTGTTATCATACAAATTATATGGGGTTTTATTCAGTTTTTTTATTACATATAAGAAGGGAAAAAATATCCATTTTTAGATTCCTGATAAAATTAAACAATATACCATATTCATTTATCTGTCTATTGCCCATACCGAATCTAATATCATTAGTTTATAAAATCACAGGGGACAATAGTGTTATATCACACATTAATATATAGAAGTAGCTCCCCCATATCCTTTAGGCAAATACACATCTATTTGGAGTTAAATTTTGTATTTTGCCAAAATATGAAAAATATAATCGTATTTATTATTTTGTGGGTAAATACCAACCATACATTTAGCCAAGATCATTTGGCAATTACAGACTCTATACCACTAGTAGCAGATCATTTTTGGGGTATAGATTCATTTAATGCAGTATATTACACAAAAGAAACCGTCTTTTATAAAAAGCAAAAAACAGACATATGGCAATATAGTGATTTGAGTTTAGGAAAAATAACACAAATATCCATACTAAATCCCCTGAAAATTGCTCTTTTTTATGAAGACACAAATACAGTGGTGATGTTAGATAATTTCTTGACAGAAATCAATAGAATCCAGTTTAATTTTCTTTCTGATTATAAAAATACCATTAAGGTAACCTCTGCCAACGATGCCAGTCTATGGGTTTTTGATAGCAACACCCAACAGTTAGATATATTTAATTCTATCTCTAAAAACACCCTAAGATCTAGTCAGCCAATAAATGATTTACCGATTGTGCAACGCAGTAATTTTAATTATTGCTGGTTGTTAACAGACAAACAATTTTATGAATTTAATACATACGGAAGTTTGTTAAATCGTTTTGACAATGACGGTTTTACTGATTTAGAGATTGCAAATGAAGACCTTATACTAAAAAAAAACAATGCACTCTATTATTATTCCTCTTTTTCTAATACTACAGAAAAAATTAATCTTCCAAAAATTACTATAAAACAGTTTTCTGTTACTAATGAAATCCTTTATATTTA
Organism: uncultured Flavobacteriaceae bacterium; assembly: GCA_963768325.1. Taxonomy (GTDB): domain Bacteria; phylum Bacteroidota; class Bacteroidia; order Flavobacteriales; family Flavobacteriaceae; genus Aquimarina. The sequence goes on from CAVYIL010000212.1 coordinate 5,979, forward strand.
CAGTCTGACTACGGTTTACAGTTTTACTCTCAGATCTTTTAAAAAATAATTTATTATGCATATAGCCATTGCAGGAAATATTGGTGCAGGAAAAACAACATTAACAAAATTATTAGCCAAACATTATAAATGGGAAACTCAATTAGAGGATGTGGTAGAAAATCCTTATCTAGAGGATTTTTATAATACCATGGAGCGGTGGTCATTTAACTTACAAATATACTTTCTAAACACCCGTTTTAGACAAATTTTGGATATCCGAAAAAACAATAAAGATATTATTCAGGATCGCACCATTTATGAAGATGCTTATATCTTTGCTCCCAATCTACATGCTATGGGATTAATGACCAATCGCGATTTCAAAAACTACAGATCTCTATTTGATCTCATGGAAAGTGTAGTAGAAGGCCCTAACTTACTTATTTACTTACGAAGTAGCATCCCCAATCTAGTATCGCAGATTCATAAACGTGGTCGTGAGTACGAAAACACTATCAGTATCGATTATTTAAGTAGACTAAACGAACGATACGAGGCTTGGGCTCATAATTATGACAAAGGTAATCTTCTTATCGTAGATGTTGATAACATCAATTTTGTAGAAAATCCAGAAGATTTAGGTATTATTATTAATCGTATCGACGCAGAGTTAAACGGGTTATTTTAACTAACAGGTATACCTTAATTTTAGCCCCAATAGAATAACGCACCCAACTAAAATAGTTTTCATAGTACAAAACATACTTTTCTGAGACATAACACCCTAAAAAATCAAGCCTATCAGGGAATCATCGATAGGCTTGTTTTTAAGAACGTTAATAAACTAGTATTCTTAATAACGAACTATTTTTTTTTACAATTTCATTAACCAGCTACTACCCACAAAAAACAATAATTACATCACACTCCCCTTACCTCCTCAGTACCATCAGCGTGTTTAGCAAATCTTCCCACATCTTTTGGGTGAACAAGTTCGGTTTCAGGCGACGGCCAACCGCCAAATTGAGTTTTCCCATAATCTTTCATAGTCTGCCTAATCTCTTCTTGCGTATTCATCACATAAGGACCGTGTTGCACCACAGGCTCGTTAATCGGTTTACCTTCTAATATTAACAAATGAGCAGTTTGACCCCCATTTAGTATACAAATATCCTCATTAGATTTTAGCTCTACTAAATGGTTAGATTTAATCGTAGTTTTATCTATTTGCAAATCATTTCCTTTGTAAAAGAAAAGGGAACGATTTACTAATGCCGAAGTTCTAGGCAATTCCCACATAGCATTAGCATCCATCTGTACGGTTAAAACACGAACAGCATTTTCCTCATCATTAGCCCAAGAATCTGGTGGAGGACTAGGCGCAACTCTATCCTTATATTTTCCTGCGATTAATTTAATAGTCGTGGTTTTCTGATTATTATCTTGTAAATTAATAACAGGGATATCCTCTTTCCAAAGCATTTTGAAATGAGGTACTACCATCTTAGATTTTTTTGGAAGATTAAGCCATATCTGAAAAATCTCTAATGGATTATTCTGATTAGCATGAAGCAATGGAAACATCTCAGAATGTTGAATCCCCTTTCCGGCAGTCATCCATTGTGTATCTCCAGTCATAAATCTACCTGCTGCCCCCATAGAATCCGAATGATCCACAACACCCTCCTCATTAATCGTTATCGTTTCGAATCCCCTATGTGGATGATAAGGAAACCCCGGTATTGTACTACCATGATACATTCGCCATCCATCTTTTAACTGAAAATCTTGCCCTAAGACCCTACCTTGTAAGTTAGGCAGATCAACACCCATTTTCTCATTTCCTTCTGGATATTCGTCCCTATGATAAGCACAAAAAAGAAATGGATCTAGTGTCTTCCATGTAAAACCAATGGGCTCTACTGTTATTATTTTGGAGTTATCCATAATACTTTTTTATTCTTAGAAAAATGCTCTATATATACGCAACCCTCTAGCCCAAGATGCTACCCAGATCATTATCAAAAAAATAGACGGCGTCATAAAATCATTCATCTCAGGATTTGGGTGACTCATATGAAACATAATAGCACCCCCAAAATAAGCACTTAATAATAAACTACCTAAAGGAAATATCTTAGGAATTAAAAACAAAGCAATAGAGATTAACTCCCCTATCCCAATAATGATAATCCAATCTTTTAAATTATGAGAAGACAACATCTGTATAGTATCCTCATTCCCTGATAATTTACCAAAAGAACTCATTAGAATAGGTAATGCTATCAGTATGGATAGTGCCATACCTATATATTTTTTTGTAAGATATTTTTTCATATTTAAAAAGGTTTTAATACTAGTGATTTTATACTAATTTTTAGATAGCTAGTAAAACTAATCCATTAAACAACAACATTGTTTAGGTATCATAAATTTAGTTTAATTTTTACACACTTCTATAGCAATTACTTTATTCGTTTTCAAAAAAAAGAAATAAGCATTAGAAATGAGATCGTTTAAACCTTTTTAATTCTAGCGAAAAATAATTGTTTTAAACTCAATTGGAGTGTTTTTTGCACTTCATAACTATATTATTGCAATAATTCAGACAATTCATGATCAATATAGTCCGGAATTGAATCTGTAGTAATAATATCATTAGATAATATTTCCTTTTTATTCTGTAACAGAATAATTTTCTCCTCGATAGAATTTTTGGTAATAAATCTAGAAACCATAACGCTTTGAGTTTGCCCTATACGATGGGATCTAGCAATAGCTTGTTTTTCTATAAAAGGATTCCACCAAGGATCTAATAAAATCACATAAGAAGCCTTAGTAAGATTTAACCCTACACCTCCAGCTTTTAAAGAAATAAAGAACACAGACAAAGCATCATTTTCCTGAAAATCTTTTACAACCTGTTCCCTTGATTCACTTTTGGTTTGTCCAGTAAGCGTTACATAAGCAACCCCTTGATCATCACACCATCGTGTATACACATCTAAATGCATAACAAAAGAACTAAAAACTAATACTTTTTTATTAGCCCTAACAAGTGTAGTGATATAATTAGTTACATCCCTAAATTTACCAGAAGGTATATCTGTTTTTGGATTAATCAACTGTGGGTGATTAGCCAATTGGCGTAATTTAGTTAATGTATTAATTATACTAATTTTATTAGTTACAGGAGCGCTAATACCAAGCAATAAATTTCGGGCTGCCGATTTCTCTGATTCATATTGCTCCTCTTGCTCTGGCAACATATCTGTATATATTATTTGCTCCGTAAGCTTTGGTAAATCTTTAGCAACTTGCTCTTTGGTACGCCTAAGAATAAAAGGATCTATCAACATTTTTAGCTCATCAATACGTTCCTGATCTCTATGTTTCTCAATAGGGATTTTAAAATGCTCTTTAAAAAAAGAATAGCTACCTAATACGCCTGGGTTTATAAATTGCATCTGCGACCATAAATCTGATAATGAATTTTCTATTGGGGTACCACTTAATGAGATTTTTCGGGATGCCTTTAACGTATTAATAGCCGTAAATACTTTAGAATTTTTATTTTTTATTTGCTGACTTTCATCGATAACAAGATAATTAAAATCTATTTTTCTTAAAACCTCTATATCTTTAGTAACAGTAGCGTATGTAGTAAGAACTACGTCATAAAACTCTAAAGAACTTCCTATTTTATGACGATTAGAGCCTGTATATTTTATAACCTGAAAATGTGGAGCAAATTTTAAAATCTCTTGAGCCCAGTTAAAAATAAGAGAAGATGGTAATATAATTAAAGCCTTTAAATGACTTTTGACTTCTAATGGAGTTTTAAAAAGGTCTAATTGCACCTTTTGTATACTCTCTTCTTTTGATACCAGCAACTCCTTAGCATATACCAAAATAGCTATAGTTTGCAGTGTTTTACCCAATCCCATATCATCTGCTAAACAAGCGCCCAACTTATTGTTATAGTGCTCTGCTAACCAGCGCGCACCTTCTTCCTGATACGGTCGCAAGGTAGCTTTTAATAGTGGTGATGACACATATGGAGTATCTAATATTTTTTCTAAAACCTCTTCTTTTGGTTTAATTTCCTGTAGTAAAGTATAATTACTTTTTTTGATAAGTAATTTTTCTCCATTCACTATCCCAAAATCTGCTAATTTCTTGTATTGTGCCATCCAAGAGATTGGGATTAAAAAAACAGAATTATCTCCTAAAGGAAAAAAACGATTATTCTCTTTGATAAATGGTATAAATTTATAAAAAGGAACTTCAATTTCCCCGACAGTAACTAACCCTTTGATATCAAACCAATCTTCTTGTAATTGGTTTTGTATATCAATTGTATGTGAAGATAATATTATTTCCCTATCCTCTATTTTAGGCAAAACAGATCGAAATCCCTCATGCGCTAACTCTTCTTTATTATCTCTATACCAATTAATTATTTCAAACGGGTCTTCTTTTTCTTTGGTCTCAAAAATTAGATTGGCATTAAGATATAGCCCCATTCCGAGCAAAAGTTCCACTATTCTAGTTTCGGCTTCTGCATCTCTTTTTGTTTGGGTAATTTGTAACTGATCCTCATTATCAAAATCTACTTTAGACACAGTTCTTTTTCTCTGATGATAATCAAAGGATTCATTACCATATTCAAAAAATAATTTTGCTACATATATATCTTGTATAAAATCATGAATAATCTCTATGCTATACCCTGTAATAGACTGATGAATATCTATGTTAAAACCAACAGCAGAAACCTCTACATTTTTAATAACTGGCACAATAACCTTCTCCACATATGTTTTAATATGTTTCTGCGCAATAGGAAGCACTTCTTTAGTCAAAAAAGGCTTTAACTTATTAGCATTAAGACTATTAATTCTATACAACTTTCTATTTAGCACTATCCAAGCAGGGTTATTAAGCAGAATTTTTATTCTATACTTACTAGGAATATATATTTTATTGATATCGCTTAACGAAAAAGAATAATCAATACCTTCCTCTGTTTTAACAAAAGAAAGCAACGGTTCTAATGTAGTATCTGTAAAAGATAATAGAGAAATATCCACAGGGTCTTTTCTCTCTGCATTATAGCATAAAGGATACTTATGATTAAAAATCAAATTATAGAAATTAGTCAATTTTAGATTCACATACCTAGTGATCAATATTTTGTTTGCTTTATCGAGTAATAACTCTGATAAACTATAATTTTTTCTTTTCTTAAGCGGTTGAAATTTTTTCTCTAAAGCTTTAACTTTTAGACTAGAACAAATTTCTAATAATTGTTCATGTGGAGTCTCTAAATACTGAATATTATAACTATCTAATATATTGGGTAGTGCCTGTTTTTCTATATATCCTAAACGGTTATCCGTTTTTGACGCTATATATGCTTCAGGTAAAGGAGGAAGGTCAGTAAATTTATGAGCAACAAGGTTGTAACAGATACTTTTAGAATCCAAAATGAACGAGGTTAATTAGTTAAAATTATAAAATATAGAATTATTTAAAAAAAAATAATCACCTGTTAATAATGCACTATAAAAACAGGTGATTAAAAATAAATAATCCTAATGTGCTTTAATTATATTGTTATTTTCATTAACAACAAAATCTATTATTGTTTTAGTTATAAAATCGATTTGCACATCATCTAATTCTGTATGCATTGGCAACGAGATTACCTCTTTTATTAATTGATTAGTTACAGGATAGTCTTTTTCCTTATATATCTTGCTAGCATATGCTTTCTGACTATGTAATGGAACTGGATAATATACCCCGCAAGGAATATCTTTTTCTGCTAAATAATCAACCAAAGCATCTCTTTTACCATTGGTGATTTTTAAAGTATATTGATGAAAAACATGAGTATCTTCTGCTCCAATAATCTCGGGAGTAATAATATGCTCTTGATTACTAAAAGCGGCAGTATATTTTTTAGCAGTTTCTCGTCTAATCTTATTATAGCGGTCTAAATTTGGTAATTTAGCTCGTAATACAGCTGCCTGAATGGTATCCAATCTAGAATTAACCCCTATTACATCATGATAATATCGTTTGTACATTCCGTGATTAACTATACCTCTCATGGTATGAGCAAGATCATCATCATTAGTAAATATAGCACCTCCATCACCATAGCAACCTAGATTTTTAGAAGGAAAAAATGAAGTAGAAGACACATGTCCGATTGCTCCCAATTTAGCACTACGACCATCTTCAAAATGATAATTACCTCCTATCCCCTGAGCATTATCTTCTATTATATATAAGTTATGCTCGTGTGATATCGACATGATTTCATCCATATTGGCACTTTGTCCAAAAAGATGAACCGGTATTATTGCCTTTGTTTTTGACGTTATAGCATTTCGTATAGCAACAGGACTAATGTTAAAAGAAACTGGATCCACATCTACTAATACAGGTATTAGCTTTAATAAAGCTATAACTTCTACTGTAGCAGCAAATGTAAAATCTGTAGTAATCACCTCATCACCTGGTTTTAACCCTAATCCCATTATTGCTATCTGTAACGCATCCGTACCATTACCACAAGGAATAACATGTTTTACACCAAGATATTCTTCTAATTCTTTCTGAAAAAGCTGTACATCAGAACCATTAATAAAAGCCGTGGAATTTATAACTTCTTGGATAGAGGAATCAACTTTCTCTTTTATGTCTTCATATTGACCTTTTAAGTCAACCATTTGTATTTTCTTCATAAGTATGCTTAATATAAAAGCACGAAAGTACAAAATAAACAAGTATAAAAATGGTTTTGGCTTATGTAATTCGTTAGAAATAAAGTGGAATTATTAACTTTTTTTTTAGAGAGAAATTTTAACAACAAATATTTATACAAAAACATAACACATTTACCATAAAGCACTTAATATACAAGCTCCTATAATTAACAAACATTCTTCAAAAACATAAAGAAACATGCCTTATTCTTAAAATATATTTACACCTTTTTCTTCATTAGTTTATGTAAAATTAAATACCTTATTTTTTCATTTATGCGATAGAAAAAAATAAAGCATAACAACGCTACGGTTTATTTTTCTCTAGAAACAAATTAAGAAAAAAATGTTTTATTACGATAAGTTCATAAGAAAAATGGTATTACCTATAACCCTTAAAAAACATAGTTTATATTTTATCTAAACGAAAGTATACAAAACACCTAAAAACAAGGGGAAATTACATTTTATGAGAACTATTATTAGAATATTAATACTAAAGTGGTTTAAAAAGAAGTAGAAACATGCAGCGTTACACCAGTATTTTTACTAACAGGACGACAAACCCCTCCTACACACAATAAACCACCACGTTGTCTTCCATAATTAAGCGAAACCCTAGTAGCACCTTTCGTATAACTTCCGCCAAGATTAAAAAAATGAATCTTAGTGTTTTCAATATTTTTACTTATTTCATAATTATAAGAATCATTAAAATAGATTCCAAACTTAGAATTAAAGAAAAATTCAACTGTACCACCCCACCAATTCTTAGCATCGTCTTTTGTAGATAAATGCTGCAATTCTAATCTAGCAGATTTTCCTTTTCCTAACTTATAAGTACTTTCTGCAATTCCGATCCAAGCATTAACTTTACTACCATCAGCTTTTGACTCCAAAACATCTTTATTGTAGTATAAATTAACATAACTAAATATAGAACTCACCTTTGGAGACCATTTTTTACGAATTTCTATATTAATATCCGTATAGGTTTTATTTTTGAAATTCAAAAAATCATCTTTGTAAGTTAAATTATCACTTGGAAAAAAAGGCACACCATTAGGATCCTTAATTTTGGTATTTAAAGTCGCCCAATAAGAATAATTAACAGATGCTTTGGTACCGTATTTACCACCCAAAAGACTCCCTTTTTTAAATAAATAAAAAAAATCTATTTGCTGACCAATTTCCCCAGCAATTACCCTAGGATTATCAAATCCCATTACCTCTAAACCAGGTTGGGCTTGATATATATAAATATTTGCAAGCGTATAATCATGCTGCTTAGTTAGTCCCGGTAAATAGTTAAGAGTAAGTTGATTCGTTTTGTTAATAGAACCACTTCCATAATTTCTTTCAGAATAAAATTTCATTCCTTCTAACCTTCTGAATGTATAACTTAAGCCCAACCCTTTTTGGCTATAGCCTATTGTCCATAAAATAGCATTAGCATCAAACTTTTTAGATTCTGCAAAGGCAATTTCATTAGTAGATCCGTTTTTTAAACGAATATCTTCACTTTTGTATACATACTCAGCACTTGTAGATAGCTTATCTAGGCTCATATTAAACCTATACGAAAATGCATGAACCATTTCTGGTACAGAAAATTTCAATTCGTTATCAGAAGTATTACCTGTGTATTTTTCCTTTTTACCTACGTAACTAAACCCCAAACTTAGATCATTTATCTTATCTAATTTAAAAGCCGAAGAGACAACAAAGTTTGTGTTAAACCCTAAAATATCAGATTTTGCCACAGTAAACCCTTTTCTTTGTCTACCATATAATGCCGTAAATTCGAGAAAATCTTTAGGATTATATATTACCCTTCCTCCACGTAAGGAATTATTTACTCCTAAAGCTCTGTCCTCCCAAAATCGTAGAATTAACCCTGAACCAAATTGTTCGTAAAAATAACCAGCAGTAATATCTATTTTCTTATTTCTGAAATTAGCATAATATTGGGCTAAGCCCACTTTTTTGTCAAATAACTTACTATAATTTAAAAGTGGTTCTGGTAAATAACTTTCTCCTTGAATTCCTATTGTAAAATTTTTAAGAAACGTATAATCTAATTTCAGATAACTATTAGACCTAACTCGCTCTTGCTCTGTAAATATACCCGTTTTATCATCGTTTAAGTACCATTGTGTATTACTCTCAAAACTACCATAGATATTTTCTGAAAATTTCTTAAAAGTTGATTTTTGTGTCGTATTATTATCCTCCTCCTGACAAAAGACCACAAAAGACAGTGTCAAAAAAAATAAAGTACTATATTTTCTCATGTTATAAATAATGTAAGGGGTAATAGTTTACAAGTTGTTTTTTATTTCCTCATAAAGTTCATCCTCAGCTCCAGGCGAATATCCAGAATGCTTATAGACAATCTCTCCTTTTTTGATAAGTACTGTAAAAGGAACGGTAGAAACCCCAAGCGCTCTTTTTAAATCATTATTAGTATCTAGCAAAATATCAAATTTCCAACCCTTGCCATTGGTCAATGGTTTTACACGTTTAGATGTCCTAGAATCATCAATAGAAACAGCATACAACTTTATGTTTGTTTCTTCTTGCCACTCTTCATACACGTCATTAATTGCGTCTAACTCATTTATACAAGGAACGCACCAAGTAGCCCATAGTGCTAACAGAATTAAGTCTTCTTTTTTAGATATTTCTTCAAAATCCGTGGTTTTATTGTTTATTGTTTTCAGGTTCACTTCCAATATACCACCATCCTGAGCATGCAAAGTCGCTAATGTAATTAATGCTAATAATAAGAATATGTATTTCATTTTATATTTGATTTTTATACGCATCCGTTTTTTAATTTTCACAAGTAAAAAAAACAGATATCTCCCAATTTAATTCCGAGGCATCAAAAATACATTTTATTTACAAATATCATAATCTTATCAAAAACAACCTTCTACACAAATATTTTTTTGTAACATTGCCAAAAAAATTACAAAAACTTAATTTACCCCTTTTATGAAAATTACTTTCAAAAAATCCTTATTATCTTTATTTTTATTATGTTTATTTGTTTCCTGTAGCTCTTCTGATGACAGCTCTACACCAACTAAAGATTCCACTATTACCTTATCATTACAAGGATCAACAACAATCTTAGTTGGAAATAAAGCTTATTTTGCTGTAGAAAACAATTTAAAGGAAAATATAACAGCAAATTCTACTTTTACCGTTAATGGAAAATCTGTTTCAAACCCACACACATTTACTTCAGCAGGTGCTTATGAAGTGATTGCTACTAATGGATCGATAATCTCTAAACCAGTCAAAATACAAGTTGTATTACAAGATTCAAAATTTAGACACTTTACAAAAAAAGTTTTACTAGAGGATTACACAGGAACTTGGTGTGGTTATTGTCCTCGTGCTGCTAGTGCTATTGCTACTGCATCTAGTACTAACCCTCATATATTCAGTGTTGGTTATCACGTTTTTCGTGGTGATCCTATGGAAAACCCTGATACCGATTTTTTAGCAAAACATTATCGTATTCATTCATTTCCAACTGTTTATATTAACGGTACAAATACTATATGGAGGTTTCCTGCAATGAATAAAATTAACAATGAGTTTTCTGAATCAGCAGAACTAGGTCTTGCTATGTCTACCAAAGTAGTTAACGGAAAACTTAACATAGAGGTTAAAGTTGGCTTTAATAAAAATCTATCAGAAAAATTATACTTAGTGGTTTATTTAGTAGAAGATAATGTAACTACAAGTACAAGGCAAAGTGGTTCTCCTCAAGGCTCCAATTATGTTCATAGAGATGTTTTAAGAAAGATATATTCTAGCCAATTAGGTGATTTAATACCCACAACAAGTATTTCAACCAATCAAGATTATACAAAAACTTTTTCTGATTTAGCGATACCAAATAATGTTAAGAACAAAAAAGAACTAAAGGTTATCGCTTTTGTAAGAAGTGAAGACTCTCCTAAATATGATATTTATAATGTTCAAGAAGTAAAAGTAGGCGAATCAAAATATTTTGATTAGTTATAAAATAACAGTTAAAGTCTTTGCTCAACAAATAAAAATCTAAATAATAGATAGTTACCAAAAAACAACCACCTCTAAAAGAAGTGGTTGTTTTTTATAGTAAGAAATTATCTAAAAAATATTCAAAACAAAGCTAAAAAAACCAATAGCATAGATGTTTTATACCATTTTCCTAATAACTTTACTGTTTTATAAATTTTATAGTTTTTAAATCATTAACCTTCATTATATATATCCCACCACTCAATATTTGTAACTCCGAAGAAATATCATATTGTTGTCTTTGATCTGATGGCATACTAAAATTTTTGATTCTTTTTCCAGTTACATCATATATTTTAACTTCAATATTATCCACAGATGGGTTATATTTTACATATAATGCCGCATAATCCTTTACCGAACTAGGAGTAATATGTACCGAATCATCAATAATTGGAGCAACTATTCTATCTTCTTCTGTTGGCGGCTCTAAAGCACTTTTAACATCACCAATAACAAAACCAGAAACAATCGATCTTTTAAAATTATCCTTACTTTCTACGTTAAGAAAAAGACTATAAACGCCCTCTTCCATACCAGTAGTATCAAAATAATAACTATCCCCTTTTTTATTAAAATATATTATTTCAGACTCTCCTTCCTCTGATAAACCTTTAATCAATCCTGTTTTAGTAATTACCCCACGAACCTCTATATCAGAAGAAATTTTAAAATGATTATCAGAAGATAGAATATCAACTTTTAGTAATGGATGATGATTTCTTTTTAAGTTCTCAAGTGTTATTTTGGTAGTATTTCTTTGCTTAATAAATGCTATATATCTTGAATCACTTTTTATCTTTACTTTATCATTCTTTATTGGTATTATAGTACTATGAGAATTGTTTGATATTCTTTTTAATGATCCATCAATCTTATTTCTTTTGTCTAAAACCCGAAACTGAGCAGAACGATTTTCATGAAAAATTTCTGCTACAGCAAACTTAGACCCTTTATCAAATACAATATTATCATATTCATTATCAGAATACAAAATATAATAATCACTTTCGGTTATAGAATTACTTTGGTAATTAGTTTTTCTGTAACTTTTATTCTGTACAGAATTAGTTTCTATATATTCTTTAATGTAAGACCAACTATACTTCCCCAAACTAACATCTAAATGATCAATCATTGCTCTTGGATCATTCTTTCTAAAAACATATTCGGCACCTGGTCTTAATGTACTTTTATAAGGAGCCACTCCATCATTAGCCCCATCTATCGAAAAAAGTAAACCTCCTGTAACCGCTAACAATGGAGCTGTTAATATATTTGATCCACTCAAAAACCCAGAAGTACCAAGAATCACAAATTTATCTGGATCATTATTGACATGGTTATCTATATAAGGACGTACTACATCTCTGCAATAGTAGGTTGTAGAAGTTTTTGC